>JBDUAU010000499.1:0-3425 GCA_040004485.1 Saprospiraceae bacterium | reverse complement strand
ACTATGACCGATCCAAGAGTGATCGAAGGTTCTCAGGTGAAAGTATCAGCATTCACAATAGGTGCAGGCCTTCCTTTAATTCTGCAGCGCAACATCGCCTGGATTCAACTTGGCATCGACGTCGGCAAACGCACAGGAGGTAGTAACCTGAGCGAAAATTTCATTCGCGGTAATGTAGGCATTATCCTTAATGATAACTCTTGGTTCATAAAAGGAAAATATAATTGAGCTCTATTTTATTCCCCTTTAGGGGTTAGGGGCAAAAAAAAGGAAAATAGAATTACGGTAAAATATTTTAGTATGAAAGCAGAGGTGTTTCTTCGAAAGAAGGACACCTTTTTTGTTGATTAAATCAAATAGACTCATAATAAAATGAAGGATACATCCCTCTCAATTCATTTATCACTTTTTCAAATGCCTCATTTTCCAAAACATTTTCAATAGCGAATTCATATTTATAAGGAATGTTATTGGACGTAAACGAAATCCAGTTGTCATTCGTCTCCGGTGGATACCTCGTATCATCAATGTGATGAACGGTGGAGCCCCTTGATATCTTTAAATCCTTCAGATCAGGAACCGGATATGTCACCGGCGTCATATTATTTAAACTGATAGAAATAATATCAGTTCCTATAATGAGACTACCAAGTATTTCATAATTCTTTGAATAAAAATAAACTCCCGTGGCAATGATGATCAAAATCAAAAGCGACAACAAAACGTAAATATTATTGAGTTTAATATAATCCGTCACAGAAGGTCGACCAAGTGGCCTGATGGTACTGTAGAGTAAAACAAAACTAATAACATACAACGAATATCTCAGCGGTCTGTATTTCGAATACCATTTGGAATTGATTATTTGCAATGGAAGGCTTTCTAAAGACATTTTGCTTGTTAATAATTTTTTTAACCAAAATTATAAGAACTTATTCATGACTTTGATCCACTATCCATGGTCCATGGTCTTTCGTCATTGGTCTGTGGTCTATTGTCTATCGTCCATCGTCATTTCTTGCTAATCACTTCGAACGATGTACTCGCCACACTCCCGTACTCATCCTGCAATACAAGCTGATGCATCCCCGGTGTAGGATCAATTTCAATCTGATTAAATTCTTTCGTTTTTCCCAAATAATGTTTATCCAGTGTCCAGTAAATATAAGTGGTGTCCGATCGATGCACAGCCGAAAAAACAGCCTTCGATTTTTCATGATCCCACTCATACGGAATATATATTTTAGAACCTGTCCTCGGATAGATGATCGCAATATCCTGTCGCTTACCCTGGTCAGAAATACAATCAGGAGACAAAGGCGGCACAGTCTGATAAGAAGGATTATATCGTTTATAATAATTTTCAGCAAGCGCAGGTACAACAAAATAATTAGCCAGCTCCGCTCCTTCACCGATGCAATCAGGCTCATATCGATACGCCCGTTCCTTGTCGGTATAAAATGCAGAATGAAAATGACATACAGGTGAAACCTGATTACCGGCCACCATATAAGTTGTATCCACTTCTGTACACAAAGCGCCTGCCAGCCAACCACTCTGTCTGCATACAACCTTAGGAGTCAATGCATCAAAGGGCTCAGTCCACCAGGGTTCATTGTCATCAAGCATCCTCAATACATCAAAAAGTATCGGAGCGGCTGCATGTATTCCTATGACACCAGGCCTTCCTTCACCATCAGCATTTCCAACCCACACACCTATCGTATATTTTGGCGTAACACCTACTGCCCATGCATCCCGAAAACCAAAGCTCGTCCCCGTCTTCCACGCTATCGGCCTGCTACTTTCAAACGTCTCCCACTGTCCTTCCTGATCCGGACGACGCAATGTCTTCATCGCTTCAAACGTAAGCCATATCGCACCCGCATTCCAGACAAAAGATTGCTGTCCGTAGTTTGAAACTACGGACAACAATCTTTTATCTGAAACTACAGACTTGTTACCCCCTTCAGTGGACAGGGGGCGAAAGATCAAAGGCTCATGCACATCATCAGGATTATACTGACTATCGTGAATAGTATAATGACTTAATATTCTCCCCATGTTCGAATACGCCCCACATAGATCCCACAATTTCACCTCAGCACCACCCAGGACTAAAGGCAAACCATAATAATCAGGACTATAGTGAAGAGTTGTAATTCCTGCTGCCTGAAGTTTTTCTTTGAATTGTAATATTCCATATTGCTGTAACAAACGAACTGCAGGTACATTGAGACTCATCGCCAACGCCTGATCAGCAGGAACCATTCCCATATATTGTTTTGAAAAATTAAGCGGTTGATATCCCCTGATATATGTCGGCACATCTTCAAGAATTCCCTGAGGGGTGATCAGTCCATCTTCAAGTGCAGCACAATACAAAAATGGTTTTAGAATACTCCCCGAACTTCTTTCAGATGTAATGATATCCACATCGTTCTGATGTTGTTTGGTATCATCTGATACATTGCCTATGTATGCACGGACTTCTCCGCTTTCAGTTTCCATCACCATCAATGCAGCATTATTGACGCCATTCAAACCCAGTACATCAGCATGTCGTTGTACAAGTTCAGTTAATCGTTGTTGCAGATCAATATCAAGTGTACTGTGCAATGTCACTCCCGTATTAGCCTCATGCGCTAAAACATGCGGTGCAATATTTGGCAATGGATACGGTTCATCAGGTAATGGCTCCTGCATCGCAAGAGATCCTTCTATCGTATCGATGACTCCGCGAGTTTCAAGCACTTTAATAAGCCTATTTCGCTTTTCAAGAAGTGCATCCCGGTTTCTGCCTGGATGAACTAACGCAGGAGCATTCGGCAATACGGCAAGACTTGCTGCCTCACCCCACGATAACTGATCAGGTGTCTTATGAAAATATCTCCAGCTCGCAGCACCAAGCCCAACTACATTTCCACCAAAAGGTGCATGACTCGCATACAACTGAAGAATTTCCTTTTTAGAATAGCGTAATTCCGCTCTCCACGACCACAACATTTCAATTGCCTTCTGCCAAAGATTTCTGTCTCCCTGTCTCGCCAATCGCATTGTCTGCATAGTCAGCGTACTGCCACCGCTGACGACATGTCCCTCTTTGATGTATTGCTTCAACGCCCTACCAAGCGCTCTGAAATCAACACCCCAATGCGAGAAAAATCGCTTGTCCTCAAAATTGACAATCGCCTGCTGAAAACGTACAGGTACTTCAAGATCGACATCAGGAAATCGCCATTGTCCATCCTCCGCCAATCTTGCACCCATCAATTGTCCATGACGATCAAGCAGCACTGTACTATACGAAGATTTAAACAATGGATTAGGCAGACAAAACCACCAAGCCAATAATGGCAATAGTATCAACAAAAAATATTTGCGCCGACCTTTAAGCATTTTGATATAAACCTTGAAAAGAATTC
>JBDUAU010000185.1:0-11610 GCA_040004485.1 Saprospiraceae bacterium | reverse complement strand
ACAAGATATTGTGGAGTGCAGAGGATGGATGTGGCAACTGGAGCCATTGTGAATACCTGATCCGTCTTGAAGACTGCAAGCAACCATCACCGGTATGTATACAAGGATTAAGTACTGTATTAATGCCGATAGGTTGTGAGGTGACATTGTGGGCAAAAGACTTCAATGCATCGAGCTTTGATGATTGCACTCCTGAAGCAGACCTTCTCTATAGTTTCAGCGGAGATTCATACCAGCCAAGTAAAGTCTTTAATCAGGATAATGTCCCTGGATTCGGAATTGAACTATCACTCAACATCTGGGTGGCAGACGGTGGCACAGATGATAATTGTAATGGAGTCATCAGCTGGGATGAAAGAAATAAAGATTATTGTACGACAACTGTAGTTTTCTCAGACCATAGTAGTAATTGCAGTGGTTCATTGACTATCCTGTATCAGGGAGAAATCCTCACTGATCACGGTGAGCCTGTAGGATCTGTAGGAGTATCACTCAACTCAAATACAGAATCTATTTATGAAATGACTACTATCGAAAATGGTAAGTATGTCCTCGTCGTTCCACAGGTTGATGGTCAGCGTTACCAGGTGATTCCAAAACGATCAGATGATCCACGCAATGGCGTCAGCACACTTGACCTTGTGCGCATTCAAAAACATCTGTTAGGAAAAGAATTTTTCGATAGCCCATATCAGTACATAGCTGCTGATGCCAATAACAATCAACAGGTGAGTGCTATTGACCTGCTTGAAATCAGAAAATTAATACTTGGTATTTATGATCAGTTCCCGGATAATGATAGCTGGAGATTTGTGGATCTGAGTGCTACCATAGCCGATCCTACACATCCATGGCCTTTTGAAGAAGTGATCAACCTGCAGTATGACGGTGTATCTCATTCAGGATTGGATTTCATGGGCGTTAAAATTGGTGATGTCAATAATACTGTTCAGGCCAATGCGCTTCAAATTCTGCCAAGAGGTTCCCATCGGATTATACACATGACCGAAGGAGGGGATTCCAGGGCTGAGATTGGAAAAGTGATCAATGTATCCATCACGATTCCGGAAGTATTGGAAGGATTCCAATGGACACTTGAGACGAAAGGATTAGAGTACCTCGGAATCAGCAGTGATGATATCGCGATTAATAATAACAATGTAGGTATACTGAAGGATGGTATTGTGACCATGAGCTGGAATCAGGAAAATGATAAGAAGCCGTTGGATAAGAAAGATATTACCATCATACTTCAGTTCATGGCAAATCAATCAGGTGAGATTAAGGATATGATCAGCTTATCAGGTAAAGTGACAAATGCTGAAGCCTATACATTCGATAATGAAATACTCGATGTCAAACTTGACAATAGCCCTGTTCAATCACAAACTGAATTTGCACTTTATCAAAATCAACCGAATCCCTGGACAGGAAGCACATCTATCAGTTTCAATTTACCTGAAGCGGGTACTGTGAAACTTTCACTCTTCGATGTGACCGGTAAACTAATCAAAGTCATCGATGGTGAATTTAAATCAGGAAGACAATCGATCCTGCTAAACAAAAAAGATATTTCAACTCACGGCGTTCTCTATTATCGTCTCGATAGTGGCAACTATAGTGCAACGAAGAAAATGATCCGCCTGGAGTAATAAAGATTTTTAGTAAGAACTCAACGATAGTGTCGCCCCGGAATTTATTCCGGGGCTTTTTTTTGAACTGTTCTCATTTCTAGCATGCCATTTGATCCTGGGAACAATTAAAATCATGGTTTGAAGAATTTATCTCTGTGCAAGTCCTTCAACCAATGGTCCATGGTCCACGGTCTGTCGTCATTTCTCAGGCATGAAGACAGACTTTAAAATTAACTTTGTACCTCTATGTATGATATCATTTTAAGTTTTATCACGGCATTCTTACTTGTTTTCATGGCGATACCGAGTATTATTAATATCGCCAGGGTAAAGCAATTATATGATGTACCGGATGAGCGTAAATCCCATCAGGAGGTTGTACCTACCCTTGGAGGAGTTGCCATATTCGCAGGTGTTATCTTCAGCATTATCTTATGGACACCTTTTGATGTTTTTGGTGATCTTCAATATATCCTTTGCGCTTTTATCATCATATTCCTGATTGGAGCCAAAGATGATATCCTTCCGATGTCACCTACCCGGAAGTTAATGGGACAGATTCTGGCTTGTTTTATTTTGGTCTTTAAGGCCCAGGTTAGGTTGACAAGTCTCTATGGTATTTTCGGGGTTTATACTATACCTGTCATTCCATCTATCCTTTTATCGATGTTTACGATCCTTGTGATCATCAATGCCTTTAATCTTATAGATGGTATTAATGGGCTTTCAGGCAGCCTGGCGACACTCATATCCCTCACGATGGGCACGTGGTTCTTTCTGATTGACAGGACTGACCTGGCGATCATCGCATTTTCTTTAGCCGGTGCTACGATTGCTTTTCTTAGATATAATATTACACCTGCCAGGATCTTTATGGGGGATACAGGATCTATGTTGATCGGAATTATTTCCGCCATCCTGGTCATCGAATTTATTGAAGTACACAGCCAGATACAAGGATCTCCTTATGCCTTCAAAGCTGTTCCGGCCGTGGCTGTAGGTATCCTCATTCTACCGCTATTCGATACTGCGAGAGTCTTTGTTGTCAGGCTTTTCAGAGGGAAATCCCCATTTCATGCGGACCGTAGTCATATACATCATTTAATGCTGGATTCCGGCCTTTCGCATACTCAGGCCACTATCGTCCTGTTAGCGGTCAATTTTGCATTTATTCTTTTTGTAGTGTACTTCCAGGACCTGGGGAATCTGTATTTACTGATCATTATACTGTTGATGGCATCAGCTCTATCAGCTATTCCATACGTCATAGCCAAACACAAAAAAACAACAGGTTTTGTCGACTGATTCCTGGCCATTGATCTATGGTGAATTTTTTGAAATCCTGACCACGGACCTGGAGCAGATCAAAAAGAAGACGGGTATAATATACCCGAAAGGATTGTCCCTTTTATTTGACTTAAGAATTGACTTCTGAAAGTAATGCCTCCTCCTGCATTATTTTTTCTGCAGATACTCTTCGGAGCTTGATCATTTTCACAAGATCCAGTATTCTGATGACCGGATATACAGGATCAAATTCATATTTCTTCCATGCGAAATTTGCCCTGCCACTATGTTTGTGGTGATTGTTATGCAATCCTTCACCTATCATGATCAGGTCTACTGGAAAAAGATTTCTTGAAGTATCCTTCATCTTGAAATTGACATATCCCACCGTGTGGGCAAACCAATTGATGATCACCCCATGAAATGGTCCCATTGCAGCATGAACAAGAATCAATGGATAAAGCCACCATGGCGCACCAAGTAAAATATATACACCGATATAGACAAAAATCCATGCAAGACGTACCCATCCATTACATGCAAAATCATCAAACGCTTTCCAGTCAGGAAGCTCTTTCGTAAATTTTGCATCAACCGGAGTGACACGTTGAAAAAGGCGCATATATGTATTTCTTGTTCGCCACATCATAGCAAATAAATTTGCATCATATTTTGGCGAATGGGGATCCAATGCTGTATCTGCATACGCGTGGTGCATCCTATGCATTATTGCATACGCACGAGGGCTTAGATATGAAGATCCTTGAAATACAAAGGATAATACATAGAAGAATTTCTCTACACCCTTACTCATCGTAAACTGCCTGTGAGCAGCATATCGATGATTGAAAAATGACTGGGTAAATAAAGAAAGATACCAGTGTGCACCAAAAAAAGCCAATACCCACATATGTAATGATTTGAGGTTAATCAGATAAGCCCGCAAAGATAGCCAAAAAAGACTGATTTTGCCTTATCTATGCTCAATATAGACCTGATAACATGAAAATTCACTTGAAACGTTCCAATGATGCTGTCCTGTTTGAGGCATCCAATGAAAGGGGGCATACCGTCATGATAGAAGGTGGCCATAGTGTAGGAGGTCATGATACAGCACCTTATCCTACAGAAGTATTCATGATGAGCCAGGCAGCTTGCACGGCGGTAGACGTTATAGAATTGTTAAAGAAGATGCGTCAACCCCTACAACACCTGGAAATTGAACTCGATGGACAACGTGCACAAAACCAGGTTCCCAAATTGTTCACACATATTCATTTGCATTACAAATTGTATGGAGACATTAAGCCTTCAAAAGCAGAGAAAGCGATCTCACTTTCGATTACAAAATATTGTACTGTGACTAAAATGATCGATCATATCGCAACGATCACATATAGTTTTGAAATTCTATTGTCGGAGAAAACAGGAAGTGAATGAAAGATTATTAATCACCTTGCATTGTAAACTTAATGGGTAATGTAAAGGTTACTGGCACAGGTTTCCCGTTGTGTAATCCCGGTATCCATTTATGTCCGTCATTCATCGATGCTATGATCCTCTCTGCTTCTTCATTACACCCGTAACCTATACCTCTTACTATTTTAATATCTTGAATTTCTCCTTCAGGGCTTACAGTAAATTGTGTAATAACCTGGCCAGTGATTTTATATTTACGGGCATCAGCAGGATAGTGGATGTTTCTATACAGATATATATACATAGAATCAGTGCCCCCTGGAAATGAAGGCATTTTTTCCACGTACGTAAACGGTTTTTCTTCACTTTGTGCCTGCAACGTAATATTGAATCCAAATAAAAGCAATACGATAACTATTTTCATAAGCTAGTTTTGTATTATTGAAGTATAAATTGATTTTATTAAAGATAACTTTTTTATGCAATGCCGGACATTTTTCGAATGTTCAGCACTCGCAATACCGCTTTCTGCTCTGTAAAGTTGCTCATCGTAGTTTGTAACTAAGCACCGTTAATTTCTATTTTTTCCAGCTTGAAATTTATTTTAAGTTAAACATAATTGGCAAAGTAAAAGTCATGCTCTCTTTTCTCCCATTATGTTCACCTGGACTCCAGCATGGGACACCTCCATTCATCAAACTTACTACCCTTAGTGCCTCAGCATTGCATCCATTCTTTTTATCACTGATTACTTTAAGATTAGTTACATATCCTGAAGTAAGTACAGCAAATTGAACTTCTACCTTAGTGTTCGCACTTTCCTGCTGGCAGGGTGCTGTGGAACGGATATTCTTGTAGATAAACCGATACATTTCCTCTGTCCCACCTATAAACGCAGGCATTTTTTCAGTATAGTCAATATACACCTCTTCCCGTTTTTCCTCCTGCGCCTGTAACGAAATCTTCAAACTTAGAAAAAGGAAAAGGATAAGTAATTTCATCATTGAGTTTTGTATTATTGAAGTGTAGATTAATTTTATTAAAGATAGCTATTTATGCATCGCCGAACATTTCTTGAATCCTCCGCCCTCGCTCTTCCCCTTTCTGCTTTACCTTCATGGGTCAATTTACTTACACCTTCTGCATACGAAATGAAACTGCTCAGACGCAACGTAGGTATCTTCTCCGAAAAAGGCGGCACCATCGCCTGGCTCATCCAACCAGACAGCATCGTCGTAGTTGATGCTCAATTCCCCGAGCAGGCCGGCCACCTCATTGATGAATTAAAAAAGTATCCGACGGCCCCCATCAACTATCTCATCAACACCCATCATCACGGTGACCATACGTCAGGAAATATCGCATTCAAAGGTCTCGCCCAACATGTCCTAGCCCATGATAATTCGAAGATCAATCAAATAAATAACGCCAAAAAAAATGGCAACGAAGCAGATCAGTTATACCCCGATCAGACATTCAAAGATCGATGGCAACAACAAATCGGCGATGAGTTCATCGACATTCAATATATGGGACCCGCACACACAAATGGTGATGCCATTATCCATTTTCAACATGCCAATATCGCCCACATCGGTGACCTGATGTTCAACCGGAAATATCCATACATCGACAAAAGCGCCGGTGCAATGATTGAAAACTGGATTGAAATTTTACAACAACTGCAATCCTATTTTGACAATGATACTATTTTCATATTTGGCCATGCCAATGAGGGTTATCAAGTGACAGGAAATAAAGATGACCTAGCTACATTCGGAGATTATCTTACTGCAGTCATGGAATTTGTAAAAAATCAAATCCGTATGGGAAAATCAGCAGATGTAATCCTGGCAGCAACACAAATACCGGGCGCATCACAATGGAAGGGAGATGGAATACAACGCAGCCTTTCAGCCGCTCTGCAGGAATTAGGTTATTGAATAAATAGGTACATGCATAATATTTCTTTTGCTTACGCTCTTACACTCTTACGCTCTTGCATATGTTTTGGGGAATTGATTTAGGCGGCACTAAAATCGAAGGTATCGTGATGACTGATCGTCATCCTGATAGTGTCATCGCACGATATCGTGTGGATACCGAAGCTAAAGGCGGCTATGATCATATCCTGTCAAGGATCAAATATTTCGTTGATCACTTGTCGCAAATGACTGGCCATATTCCGAATGCAATAGGCATAGGCACCCCGGGCACTACAGATCCATCATCAGGATTGTTGAAAAACAGCAACACACTTTGTTTAAACGATAAACCACTCCACAAAGACCTTGAAAAATTACTCGGTGTGAAACTAGCGATGGCTAATGATGCCAATTGTTTTGCACTTGCGGAATATCATCTGGGTGCTGTGCAAAACCAATACCCGTATGCAAAGGTGATGTTTGGTGTCATCATGGGTACAGGTGTGGGTGGTGGAGTAGTGATCGATGGAAAAATCATCGGAGGCCATCATGGTATAGGCGGCGAATGGGGTCATATGTTCCTGGATGAATCAGGTGAAGATTGCTATTGTGGGCGACACGGCTGTGTCGAAACGATTATTTCCGGTCCGGCCCTACAGCGATATTATACAAAGCATACCGGCCAACAAAAAAAACTCGTTGAAATATTAGCAACACCTGAAGATCCTTATTCAATCGTAATTAGAAATCGCCTCATCCACTTTTTTGGTAAAGGTCTTGGACAAATCATCAACGTCCTAGATCCGGATGTCATCGTTTTAGGTGGAGGATTGGCCCATATTGATTTTCTCTATACAGAAGGTGTCAATGAAGTTTCTAAAAATATTTTTAATCCAATCCTTACTACCCCCATCCTGCATCCTGCACTCGGTGACAGCGCAGGCGTTTTTGGAGCAGCGATATTAATTAACGAATAACGAATAACGAGCAACAAATAACGAGTAACGAGTAACGAGCAACGAGCAACGAATAACGATTTAAGAATTAAGAATAACGAATTAAGATTTAAGATTTAAGATTTTGGAGTGTTTATTTAATTATTTTTTCTAAGAATTAGTTATTTGATTTTACGCCTCACAGCTCGCGGCAAAACTGAATACTCGTTAAAACTTAGGCTTTATTCGTTACTCGTTATTCGTTGCTCGTTGCTAGTTATTCGTTGCTCGTTACTCCGTTACTCGTTACTCGTTATTCGTTACTCGTTACTCGTTACTCATCACTCGTTACTCGTTATTCGTTACTCATCACTCGTTATTCGTTACTCGTTACTCGTTACTCGTTACTCGTTACTCGTTACTCATCACTCGTTACTCGTTACTCGTTACTCGTTACTCATCACTCGTTGCTCGTTACTCGTTACTCGTTACTACGTTTTCCCCGGCTTCACTCCCGCTCTCTGCATCGTATTCTGTTACAAATGTTGAGCGAAGCCGAAACATTCAATAAAGTTATTTATCGGTCGTTGTGCGATAGCCGAAACGAACCGATGTCACCATGGCGTTTCACTTCGGCTCAGTGATCGTGATGCCGTTTCGCTTCGACTCAGCGACCGGTAAGATTTTTCCAAATTTGATTTCGGCTCCGCTCAATCAATAAATAAGATTCAAAATGCTATATCAAATGTTGAGCGAAGCCGAAACATTCAATGAAGATCTCCATCGGTCGTTGAGGATAGCTGAAACGAATCGATGTCACCGTGGCGTTTCACTTCGGCTCAGTGATCGTGATGCCGTTTCGCTTCGACTCCGCTCAGCGACCGGTAAGATTTTTCCAAACTTGATTTCAGCTCCGCTCAATCAATAAATAAGATTCAAAATGCAATATCAAATGTTGAGCGAAGCCGAAACATACGATGACGATCCAGCTATTTTAAGTTTTAAAATTAAAATCAATACTCTCGACTCGCTATTTTAAGTTTCCAAAACTTAAAATCAATATCAGGAACCTGTATCCACTACCGTAATTTCCTCAAGCAGCTTGTAGCTGCGATTTTGAATCATTCCCTGATCACTCGATCACCTGATCACTCTATCACTTGATAAATTGATCACCTCTTTCAAATATCTTTACTATTTGATTCTTATCAGAGACATATGACACGATTTCTACTTTGCACATTATTGCTCACTTCATATCTTGCCTGTCGCCATGATCCTAAAATTAATTCAACCGAGCCAACTTCAGTGACCGAATCGAAAATGAAAAAAACTATCGATTATGATACGACGCAATGGACCGAGTTGACATCCGCCAATGGATATGTGATCGATATTAAATATGCCACGACAGATAATTTTGTAAAAGAAGCCATGTATCCATGCGGAAGATTATTTCTCAAACCCGACGCTGCTCTTGCCCTCAACAGAGTAAGAGACCGGCTAAAAACAGAAAGCTGCAGGTTGAAATTATTTGATGGGTACAGACCCAGACCAGTCCAATACAAATTGTGGGCAAAAGTCCCTAATCCTGATTATGTGACGAATCCGGATACGGGCTCCATGCACAACCGTGGACTCGCCATCGATCTGACACTGACAGATATGTATGGCATTGAGCTTGATATGGGTACGCACTATGATTTTTTTGGCGTGGAAGCCCATCAGGATTATACCCATTTATCACCTATGATCCTATCCCGCCGCCAACTCCTTAAATCTGCGATGGAAGCAGAAGGCTTTCAATCCATCCGGACAGAATGGTGGCATTTCTTCTATACAAAATCTACGTCACCATTGGAGGATTGGCAGTGGCCCTGTAAGTGAATAGTGAATAGTGAATAGTGAATAGTGAAGAATGATGCTTCGATTTGCTAAACTCATCCTTCTACTATGGTTCGACCTGCTTTTACTCAACCTCGTGCTACGGTTCGACTTGCTTTCGCTCATCCATGTACTACAGCTCACCAACCGCAGCTCACCAACCACAGCTCAGCAAAAAAGTGAAGAGTAAAGAGTAGATGGTAAATTGTGAGTAAGTGAAGTCTGCCTTTTCTGGCCTTTAGTACCTTTTCTGCCTTTTCAGCCTTTTCTACCTCTTCTGCCTTTCCGCCTTTTCTGCCTTTCTGCCTTTTCTGCGTTTTCTGCCTCTTCTGCCTTTCCGCCTTTTCTGCCTTTTCCGCCTTTTCTACCTTTTCCGCCCACTCCTTCGCCTCAGCCTGCTCCTCCGCCTTTTTTATATAGTTTTGCGCTTCTTTTTCGTTGAAGGAGGCTATATTTCTGCTTTTAATAAATAACTATGTCAACACAATACGCATCAGATGTCCAGGCTATAGACGCACTGGCCGGGAAATACCAAAGCCTGAAAAAGGAAATAGCCAAAGTCATCGTCGGCCAGGACGAAGTTGTCAAAGGAGTATTGATCTCTCTTTTTAGTAATGGCCACAGCCTCCTGGTAGGTGTTCCGGGGCTGGCAAAGACTCTCCTCGTCAGTACAATCTCTGAGGTCTTAGACCTCGAATTCAAACGCATCCAGTTTACACCAGACCTCATGCCTTCCGATATCACCGGGACAGAGATCCTTGATGAAGGACGTCACTTTAAATTCAGCAGAGGCCCCATATTTGCCAATATCATCCTCGCTGATGAGATCAACCGGACTCCGCCGAAGACACAGGCAGCTTTATTGGAAGCCATGCAGGAACGATCTGTGACCGTCAATGGCGAGCGCCACCTTTTGCCATCTCCTTTCTTTGTATTGGCCACACAGAACCCTATTGAACAGGAAGGCACATATCCGCTGCCTGAAGCTCAATTGGACAGGTTCATGTTTAACATACCCTTGGATTACCCTTCTTACCAGGAGGAGATTCAAGTCGTTAAAACGACTACTTCTATTCAGGACGTTACGCTCAACCATATTCTCTCCGCAGGTGAAATTTTACACTTTCAACAGTTGGTGAGAAAAATACCGGTAGCAGATAATGTGCTGGAATATGCGGTTTCTTTGGCTTCAAAGACACGTCCGGGCACTGCACTGGCTACAGAACAGGTCAATCAATATATCACCTGGGGAGCCGGTCCACGTGCCTCTCAATATTTAGTGCTGGGTGCAAAATGTCATGCAGCTATCGCGGGTAAATATTCACCTGATATCTCAGATGTAAAGGCTATTGCCAAATATGTCCTTCGTCACCGTATTGTGCGAAACTATAAAGCAGAAGCTGAAGGGATCAATGAGGAAAAGGTGATAGAAGGGCTTTTGTAATTCCATCAGTCTGGCATTTTCATCCACCTTCATTCTTTCTTTTCCTTAATAAGAAATGTAAATTGCATTCGTGTTCCGAATGAAAGTTTACTTAACGCTGTTTTTAATATATACCTCTCTTCTCTCTTTTGGACAGAAAAGAAATGTTCCTTTCAGTACAACAAAAAATTTTATTACAAGGCGAATAGGACTTGTGTTTCCCTTCTTAGACCAGGATGATAAAAGTTATAATATTTCAAATCAAAGTATCGGCTATGGGTTAAATGCTGGATTTGAGTTTGGTCATTCCTTTTCTCCTCGGTTTTCTGGCTCCTTTTCAGTCCTATTGATGTATTTAAAATTTTCTGATACAGATATCCATATTGAGTACATGCCTTATGGTGAAAATTTTATAGCACGGGAGCTAAATGGAAATTTTCATTATTATAATTTTGGTGCACTTATACCCATTGATTTTAATTTTGAAATCGATGACAAACTGACTTTTACTTTAGGTTTATACATTCAGAAACCTTTCCTTGATCGCCAGTATAGTACGTTATCCGAAATAGAGTATTATCACAGAAGTTCAATTGGGCAATATTTTAAATATAATACTCCTCTTATGCATAGTCCATTTGATCGTGTTTATAAAAATTGGAGATCGGATCCCAGAGCTGGTGTTCACTTGCAATATTCCTTTCTGCTTAAGGCAAAAGATTGGGAACAAAAAAGGATTAATGTTGAATATTATCATTCATTTATTAAGCCCGATTTTGAAGTATATGAACAATGGTTTCAATTGACGTACAGGAAAGTGATGTTTCAATGATCCTGGCCCAGAAGAATTGTACATCCAGGTTACGTTAAAAATTTTCGATCTTTGATTAAATCCATTGCAATATGAAATCCGTCTTTAAAAAATCCCTACTCTGGTTAGGCTTCCTGATTCTTGCACTCATTTTATTCTCTCTCCTTCTTCCTAAAGAAGTTACCATCAGCAGAAGCATCACCGTGAGTGCGCCCATCGATCGCGTCTTCGACCAGGTCAATGATCTGCGTAATTGGGAAAAATGGTCTCCATGGAAACGAATGGACCCGAT
>JBDUAU010000352.1:0-3437 GCA_040004485.1 Saprospiraceae bacterium | reverse complement strand
TGAATAGTGAATAGTGAATAGTGAATAGTGAATAGTGAATAGTGAATAGTGAATAATGAATAATGAATAATGAATAGTGAATAGTGAAGAATGAAGAATGAAGAATGAAGAATGAATGAGTAAGGGAACGGACGTAGAGACGACGATTTACGGTTGGTGAGCTGAAGCTCCGGGATGAGTCATGCAAGTCGAACCATCGCGTCTCAATCCACACCGAGTAAGACTACGATCACCTTTGCCCCGGAATATTGAATGAACACTTCGAATTTATCTATGTCAAATAATTCTACTGCTCAACATATCCTCGTCACCGGAGGCGCCGGATTTATTGGTTCTCATCTCGTTCGCCGACTTGTGACAAGATATCCGGGGTATAAAATTATCAACCTGGACGCCCTCACCTATGCAGGTAATCCGGACAACATCAGAGATATTGAAATCGCGCCTAATTATGTGTTTGTCAAGGGAGATATAAATGATGCTGCACATGTCAGTTCCATCTTACGTGAACATGATATCCATGGTATCATTCACCTCGCGGCGGAATCGCATGTAGACAGGTCCATCGCCGATCCACTTGCATTTGTGCGGACGAATGTATTAGGTACAGGAACGCTACTCGAGTGTTGCAGACAATATTGGAAAGAAACCACAAAAGCGATTAGATTTTATCACGTTTCTACAGACGAAGTATATGGTGAGCTGGGTGATACGGGGTATTTCACGGAAGAGACTGCCTATGATCCACGAAGTCCGTATTCAGCATCTAAGGCGGGAAGTGATCATCTGGTAAGAGCTTACTATTCCACATATGGTTGTCCGACATTGGTCAGTAATTGTAGTAATAATTATGGCCCCAATCAATTTCCCGAAAAGCTCATTCCGCTGATGATCCGGAATATAAAGGAAGGTCTTCCATTGCCTGTATATGGTGAAGGGACTAATGTCCGTGACTGGCTGTACGTAGAGGACCATGCTGAAGCCATTGATACAATATACCATAAGGGGAAAGTGGGTGAGACGTACAATATTGGGGGCGGCACAGAATTGAAGAATATTGACCTGGTGCGCACCTTATGCAAATTGATGGATGATAAGATGGGACGCTTGCTGGGAAGTTCTGAAGAATTGATTCGGTTTGTCAAAGACAGAGCCGGGCATGATCACAGATACGCTATTGATTTCAGTAAATTAAAAAATGAACTGGGCTGGACCCCTGCGACGGATTTCAAGACGGGGTTATCTAAAACGATTGGCTGGTACTTGTCGCATCAGGAATGGGTGGACAGAATTGCGGATGGATCGTATAAGGAATATTATGAGAAGCAATACGGTACAGGGCGATAATTAAAAATATTGGTGGCACTACTAATAGTGCCACTATTAGTAGTGCCACAAGCTCCTAACTTATTGACTTTGAAAGCCTCCAGATAGTTATCCACACACTCTTTTTTTCTCCACTTCTGGGTTTGTAGCTGACCGCTTATTTGTTTCCAAAAACTTATCTTCTGTCTGTTGGTTTACTTGATATAATTCCAGTTTATATTTTTAATCTATTAATCAACCAGCTACTGCTATGAACCGTTTTCTCTCAATTTTTGTCGTCGTCATCATTGCGCTTGTAGCTTGCAGGCCTACTGTAAAAGAGGAAGTACAGACTGTAGCACCACCTCCTGTCACGATCCGTGACAGTGTTGATAATCCAACACCTACACTGACCAGGATATGGACTACAGAAGGAAAACTTACTACTGCTGAATCTGTGTTTTATGATACAACGGCCAATATGCTTTATGTTTCCTGCATAGGTGGTATACCTCCGGATAAAAAAGATGGTGATGGATTTATTGCCAAAGTCGGACTTGATGGAAAAATCATAACCCTAAAATGGGTTACAGGACTTAATGCTCCGAAAGGAATGGGAAGAACGGGAAACACCTTATACGTGACGGACATAGATAAGGTGGTAGCCATTGATGTCAATACAGGTAAGATCAGCAATAGCTGGAAAGTCGCAGGTGCTACGTTCTTAAATGATATAACGACTTCAGAGGATGGGGTTGTTTACATTTCTGATTCTAATAAAAGTACTATCTATCAATTAACGAAAGGCAAGGTAACCCCTATTCTTTCTGATACCACATTGCATGGCACGAATGGTCTTTTTGCAGATGGAAAAAATCTTCTCATTGCCGGAGATGGTAAAACATATTCCTTAGATGTGCCCAGTAAGACTGTCAAGATTATAGCAGAAGGGATTCCTGCCGGAGATGGTATAGAAAAATACGGTAACGGCATATTTCAATCCAATTGGATGGGAGAAGTCAACTACATAGATGCAACCGGTAAAGTGACAAAAGTTTTAGACACAAAATCTGCAAAACTAAATACAGCGGATATCGAAGTCGTCGAAAATAAAGGTCTGATGTATATTCCGACTTTCTTTGGCAATAGCGTGTCGGCGTATTCAATCGCTACTAAAGCCTCAGCACCTTCCAAGTAAAAGAGTAACGAATAACGAGTAACGAGTAACGAGTAACGAATAACGAATAACGAGTAACGAGTAACGAATAACGAGTAAAGAGTAACGAATAACGAATAACGAGTAAAGAGTAAAGAGTAAAGAGTACGAGGGCTAGAAGTGCGATTTCTACGTCGAGATGCAATAATGTATGTCTTAGGTTTCACACTTAATGTTTCACGACTCACGCTTCACGACTCACGCTTCACGACTCACGTTTCACGTTTCACGAACAAAGGTTGAGCGCTGTATACTAAACCAGCCAGTGGCTTAAATCTTTTCCTGTCATTTTTTCAAGTCGCTGTATATCTTCCTTCACTTGCATTAATATGTACTGCTTTTCTTCTTCAGGGATCGTTTCTTTTCTAATGGGTTTACTGGTCATTTTCATTACAAAATCACCCAGGCCTGCCATTTTTAGTTTTTTTATTACTCCCGAAAATCCCAACAATGCAACGGCCATATTGAAACGGCGTATCATAAATTGAAGTGGGGCATAGTGACTGCTGCGTGCAGGGTTTGATTTTTTGTTAATGGTTTTTGGACTGAACATTGGATCTACGCCAAGAAATGAAAAAATATCGTGCACCAATATTTCAGGTTGCTGATAAATATCCTCGAACCAAATCAGAAAAATCTGGTCAGGATGAAAATGTTTGAGGTAAAGGGAAAGTGTCTGGCTATATTGTGACATCCGGATATATTGATTTTCTTCCCGGATCGCATGCCCTATGGGCCGATTTTCTTTTTTTTCAAATGATCATTTGCCAATTCATATTCATATTGATAAGCGGAAATATCTCTTTCGGTGCGGCGATAAACCATCAAAACTCTTTCCGCTCCTAATCGTTTCGCCTGTGTCACCGCATCAATTGCTGTGTTTCCCGCTCCGATGACGGCAATGGTTTTCCCCATC
>JBDUAU010000643.1:0-3451 GCA_040004485.1 Saprospiraceae bacterium | reverse complement strand
GAAATATAATAATATGTTTTTTGAAGAAAAATAAAGTTATTGCACAGTCTGACGAATAGCGAGTAACGAGTAACGAGTAACGAGTAACGAATAGCGAATAGCGAGTAACGAATAGCGAGTAACGAATAATGAATAATGTTTCGTTTTACCCAAATCGTAAATCGTAAATCGCTTTATATCTCACAGACACCGCCACTACAGGCTATTGCACTGGTTTTTGAGACATCCATATATTCTGGCTTATTGAGCAGGGTTACAAAATCAACTAATTTAAAATGGCGTTTGATTTTAACCCATTTATGCCAAAGGTGAACATCTTTCATGCAATAAATCGTGGTGGTCAGATCACCATGGAAATAATTGTGGCTGAATTGTTTTACACGACGAAGCCAGTCTTTTTTCAGTAGCACATCGGATCGTGTTCCGGAGATGGGTAGCTTAGGATCCAACACAAGTTTTACAGCTGTCCACAAGTCATTAGCAAAATAATGTAATCCATCCACGATCAATCCTGACATAAAGATCGCAGCATCACCATATTTATGCACGAGTTCTTCTGTATTGAGCACAGAAGTAAAAGGTGCCTGTGCATAATCCTTGTCACCATACTTTGAAATAAAGGAGACAGCTGAAAAATTGTCCTGGTGTTGAAAAATGTAATCAACCACTTCTTTCTTGTCATCAATGATGACTGTATTACTGACATTATGATTGGTCAGTTTATTATAGCAGTATTCTTCGTTCTTGCCATATTTTATCCACGAATTCTGAACCAGTTCGATCAGCTTTAGATGCTTCAAACCCTGCATTTCATCTTTGATGATGACATTATCATGGTTCTCACAAGGGACATACACGACCCAGTCTGATTGAGTATTGGACCATAGTGATTCTTCCAGCATTTCAGGGTAATGCTCTTGCATATATTTTGCAGTCTCACTTTCTTTGTTCAATTGCATGATTCTGAAATACCGCTTACTGTGTTCAGGATGAATACCAGATGCCGTCTTTAAGATGACAGATGCATTCCCTGAAGGCTTCACGGTAGTCGTCCTTGCTGCAGGCCGGATACCAATGATAAGTGCAACTTCCTTATTGGTTAGTTTGACGATTTCAGCACCCTTCTTAAGGATTTTTTCATCAAATAATTCGGGACGTGTCATCCAACCCGTAATGGAAATACCTAATAGTGCTTCACCGGCAACAATAGCTTCAGTTTGTTTGCCGAGATAAGGGAAAGAAGTATATCCCGCCTGCAGAGTGCCCAGTATAGCTGATTTTCTGCACAATTCATAAAACTTATCTTCGCTGAATTTGCCATGTTTGTTGACACATGCCGATGCATTTAATTCATTCAGGTTGCAGAATTGGAATACGGCCTCCTGTTTATTTTTTATTTGGGCATAAAAATTAAATCCAATCTCAAAACAAGGATTGAACATTTCATCTTCATGCGACATAAACACAAAGCCAAGATCATTGTCACCTTCGTTGAGTGATACCAGTTCATTGAATTCATCATACCTGAATGAGTGCCTGAGTAATCCGACAGAATTATTACTTCTCGCCCTCCATGGATGCGTCTGACGCCAGTGTCCTGTTTTAGCGTGTATCAGTTCATCATCATCCGGATCCATGATGATATTCATGGCACTCCTTCTGACACCTCCGGAAAGAACGGCGTCAGAAATTTGCATGAATACATCGTAGGCAATAATGGATTTGAAAGGAGCACATTCCTCATCGCCGATATATTGATCCAGCAACAATTCAATTCGTTCAATAGATTGTTTTAATCCATCCGGACCGGGAGCTTTAAATCCGCCGGAAATAGCGGCTCCCATGGGCCTGATCTCGGAGTAATCAAATTTTATCTGGTTTCTGAAATATTCATTGTATAGAGAAGGGTGATGACAATATGAACTGATCAATACCTTTATCGCTTCTGACCAGCCTTCAATGGAATCAGGGATAGTAAATGATTTGACTTTGTGACTTCTTTTATAGAGAGGAGGAAGTTGACTGACAAATTTCTTTTTAAGCGAAACACCTAAGCCTGTTCCTGACAAAAGCACGAAAAAACCTTTATTGAATACATCCGGTGCATAAGCATACGTCGTGCAGCAATTGTAAATCTTTGCGTTGTTTTTTAATATCTGTTCTTCTCTGAACTGAAGATTTCGCTGGGAGGATAAAAATTCTTTTTGATAATAAGATTCAGCGACTTCGTCAAGGAAGGGATCAACAACAGTACCGTATCTCAACCGATGGGTATTCAGTACTTTATCACATGCTTCTTCCCAGGTTTCATAGCGATTCAGCCTAGAATCCCATTTCAGATAATCACTATAAAGTTTTAACTGGGAGAGAAATTCTTTTCCCTTGTCCGGAGCATTCGTGGAGATAGACATGAGGTATTAATATTGTAAAATAAAGTAATGTGTTTTGGTAAATATACATATTAAAGATATTTACCATCAATTTACCAGAACAAAAATTTCAAAATCATTGATATTTTATTTTTCAGTCAACATTGAAAAAAAATATTAATAGGATGGAATTTTCCCTGAATACCAGGCTGTACGAAACGATTATTTCCAGATGTTAAACTTGATTCTCAGCTTCTTACCCATAAAAATTGATTTCCAGTCTACAAAAAGCAGGGCGAAAATCATCGCGAGCCCAAGAACCAATCCTGATATCGATTTCCAGGAAACGATGCCATGTATGATACCTTCCGTATTTTCAGCGACATATTTGCCAAGAAAGACGGCGGCAGTATCACTTATGAATTTTCCAATGATAAATGGTGGAATCAGGAAAAGCGGACCTAGTTTCGCCATTCCCCCGGCAATGAATAAAGGCGTAGTAGGTAAAGGCATCAGGGAGTAAAGCAAAATAAAAGCCTGGCCTTTCCATCTTTTTTGTTTCATCTTTTTCCCGAGAAACTGGACATCTTCATTTTTTGATTTTGTAAAAATTCTACTGGAAACATTGGGTATATAAAGTGTCAGAATATATCGTCCGATGATCGAACCTCCTACCCCGATAACAATCGCTGCCCAGATGTTAAGATCATAAGTTATTTGTAAAAAGATGATCGCCGTGAAAGCAGGTGGCAGGGGAAGAGGAACAATATCAAATAAGATTGTACATAAGAATACTAACAGATATTGCCACCACATACTATAAAGATAACAGAATGATCAACGGGGAGCACTAGTCTAACAACAAGTCAGACCTTAGAGTTTTACTTTTGATTTGCATCTAAACTTTTGGAGTTAATTTGATAAGAAAAAAGTTGTCCGTAGTTTCAAACTACAAGAAAAAAAGTTGTCCGTAGTTTGAAACTACGAACAACTTTTTTTTTGGATGCTCTCTAATTTAACTCATCGTTCTGTTTCGTCCTGAAAAAAGTTGACAGGTTAAAACTGTTCAACCATGCAAACAA
>JBDUAU010000695.1:0-3476 GCA_040004485.1 Saprospiraceae bacterium | reverse complement strand
ACAAGATATTGTGGAGTGCAGAGGATGGATGTGGCAACTGGAGCCATTGTGAATATCTGATTCGTCTTGAAGATTGTAAGCAACCATCCCCGGTATGTATCAATGGATTGAGTACTGTGGTGATGCCTATTGGAGGACAAGTGACCGTTTGGGCGAAGGACTTCAATGCATCAAGCTTTGATGATTGCACTCCTGGAGCAGATCTTCTCTATAGCTTTAGTGGTGATGTTTATCAACCAAGCTTCACTTACACTTGTGATAATGTACCTGCTTTTGGTGTAGAGCTCAGTGTGAATATCTGGGTTGCTGATGGCGGAACTGATGATAACTGCAATGGCCAGGTCAGCTGGACTGAGCGGAATAAAGATTATTGCTCTACAACTATTGTCATCACAGATAATGCAAATGTGTGTGATACAAGTGGCAGTGTATTAGCAGGCCAGATTCTTACAGATCATGGTGTGCCAGTAGGTCAGGTGAAAGTCACATTGACAAGTCCGGGCCAGGTATTTCCGGCTTATATTACTTCTGCAGATGGTCATTACCGTTTTGATCATTTATTATCAGGAACGAATTATACGATTACTCCCGAAAGAGATGATAATCATAAAAATGGTGTCAGCACGCTTGACCTGGTTCGTATACAGAAACATCTATTAGGACTTCAGGATTTCACAAGCCCATATCAGTTTATTGCTGCGGATGCTAATAACAGTAGTTCTGTAAGTGCGATAGATCTTGTTGAACTGCGGAAATTGATTTTGGGTATTTACCCTGCATTGCCATCCAGTGAAAGCTGGACATTTGT
Organism: Saprospiraceae bacterium; assembly: GCA_040004485.1. Classification (GTDB taxonomy): domain Bacteria; phylum Bacteroidota; class Bacteroidia; order Chitinophagales; family Saprospiraceae; genus Opimibacter. Next base: position 2,668 of record JBDUAU010000695.1, on the reverse strand, counting down.
TGACAAGAAATTCACAATGCCTAATCCAGCGCATCCATGGCCTTATGAAGGAACAATTGATATCGAAGCGTTACAGGGAAGAATTCTGGATAACGACTTTGTAGGAGTTAAAGTAGGTGATGTCAATAATAGTGTTCAGGCAAACGCAACTCAGGTTCTCCCGAGAGATGGAAGAAGAGTAATGAACATTAAAGTTGCTTCACAGGAATCAGTCGAGGCTGGTGATATGGTAGAAATGAAAATGACACTTCCAAACGAGGTCAGTGGATTCCAGTGGACATTGGAGACTGATGGCCTTGAGTATGTCGGGTTATCAAGTGAGGACATTAATATTGGAGATGATAATATTGGGATACTTGGAAATGGTATCGTTACGATGAGTTGGAATGGGATACAATTAAATCATTCTGCAGACGTGGGTCCTTCGATAATCATGAGATGGAAAGTGACGACAGCTGGAAAAATAAGTAAGATGGTCAGGATGACAAGTCATGTGACACCTGCCGAAAGTTATACGGTATCGGATGAAATCATGGATGTAAAACTTTCTTATCTTAATGATCAGGCTAAAGCCGAATTTGGATTGTATCAGAACAAACCAAATCCATGGAATGGCCAGACGTTAATAGGGTTTGATTTACCAAAAGATGATCATGCACGCCTGACGATTTTTGATGTAGCAGGTAAGACTTTAAAAACAATTGAAGGTGATTATAAAGCGGGATACAATTCGATCGAATTGACAGAAAAAGATATTCCTGCTTCAGGTGTACTTTATTACCGACTTGAAAGTGGCGAAAATTCCGCAAGTAAAAAGATGATCATTTTGCGTTAAGAAAAATCCAGGCATATCCAATGAAAGGACCTTCCATGTGAAGGTCTTTTTTTTGTCCTTTTCCGAACAGTCAGTTCAACACAAAATCCAAAAGGTTTTTCAATCTGGTTTTCAAAAAAACAAATGTCATTTTTTAATAATATATTATAAATATTAAAGTATTTAATAATATAAATACATAAATATCTTATTATCAATTACTTAGACATGTAAAATATTTTTAAAATGTTTTATAAATTCAAAATTACTCTTTACCTTTACCGCCAAGGTTACACGACTTTTTTGCGATTTAAGGATTAACTAAAACTTATGAAAACTACACACACCCCGTTAAGGGCTGGGCTTTTGTCCTATGTCTTCTTTATATGCCTATGTGGTATCCATACTGAGGCATTATCCCAGACGCCTGTTGTCACTGTTCGATTCGCTCATCCTTCATACGATTGTTTCACAGGGCAGTACTGCCTGGATGTGGAATTTCGAGCAGACACTCTTAACGTTGAGTTGTTTGGTATGAATGTCCGGTTTTTTTATCCTGATACACTCCTTGAACTTATTGGTTTCTCAGATTTTCAGGGAGGATATTCTCCGGTATCACCCGATCCCCCGATAGTCGTCATGGGTCCCGGAGAATTTTTAAATTTTGCAGGACCTGCTGATTTTGTGAATGGTGCTATCCAACTCACGAATCCGGATACTACTCCGATATTTCTCGATACCCTGTTATGGACAAAGATTTTTAAAGTGTGTTTCACTGTCGATGATCCTAACGCCATTATTTTCTGTCCATCGTTAGTATGGGATTTGAAGGAAAATCCATTAAATGGTGGTTTCCTCGGGGGAGATGATGGAGTCGTCATCACCATTGTAGACCCTAACATGACAATGGAATCTCTTCCTTCAGAAGAAAATGTGGTCCAGTTCAACTGGATATATAATATGACAGATTCTATGCATTTTGGTATGCCTGTCAGCACCACCTGTATATCACTTGATTGTTCACCTACGATTGCATGTGCAGCAGATACCACTATCCAATGTAATACTTCAACCAATCCGTTAAATACCGGATCTGCTACAGCCACTGATATTTGTGCAGGTGATCCCGTCATTACATTCACTGATTCTATCATTTTAGGAAATTGCCCCAATAATTTTATCATCAAACGTAGATGGATTGCCACTAATGCCTGTAACTTATCTGATACATGTATTCAGTTTATTACAATAATTGACGATACGGCCCCATTCATCATGTGTCCGGCAAATACTACAGTACAATGTACTAATCAAGTCCCTACCGCTAATCCAGGAAGTGTAGTGACATCCGATAATTGTTCAGGCATTGCCACAGTTGTTTTTATAGGTGAGGTATTAAGTAATCAAACATGTGCTAACCGCTATACCCTAGATCGTACCTATAGAGCTATAGATGCATGTGGGAACTCAGCCTCCTGTACACAAACAATTACTGTCTTTGATGACATTCCACCTTCAATCACCTGTCCTCAAAATACGACAGTCATGTGTGCCAGTCAGGTGCCCCCGGCTAATCCTGCCTCAATAACCACAACTGACAATTGCGGTGGTTCCGCTACAGTCACCTTTGAAAACGATGTGATATCAAATCAGATTTGCGCAAACAAGTTTACAATAACACGTACATATCGCGCTACAGATCTGTGTGGCAATACAGCAACCTGTTCACAACTCATCACCGTGAATGACCTGACAGCTCCTTCGATAACATGCCCATCCACAGTAAATGTGCAGTGTGCCGGTGAAGTACCTGCACCTAATCCTGCAAGTGTCGTTACTTCAGATAACTGCGGT
>JBDUAU010000037.1:0-3490 GCA_040004485.1 Saprospiraceae bacterium | reverse complement strand
TCAACATTCGGAAAATGAAAATCAAATCACGGCCTGCAATGCCTATACAACTCCGGATGGTAAACACACTTGGACATCATCAGGTACTGAACAGGATGTATTCACCGCTGCTTCAGGTTGTGATAGTGTGGTGATATATTCTGTCACTATCCTCCATGATCAGGAGAATAATGTCTCCATATCATCCTGCGACACCTATACTACACCAGATGGATCACAAACGTGGTCAGCGTCAGGAACCTATCAATACATCCTACCCGCGATCGGTGGGTGTGATAGTATCATCACAGTTGCTTTGACCATAACTACTTTTGATCTTTCGGTGATAGAAAATGACGCATCTCTCACAGCCAATCAATCTGATGCAAATTATCAATGGATAGATTGTAACAGTGGACTGACTCTCGAAGATGAAACTTCACAGAACTTTCATCCGAAACATAATGGAAGCTACGCAGTGATTATTGAGCGTAATAGTTGTCTGGATACTTCTGATTGTTTTGTTGTCACTTCAGTTGGTATTCATGATTTACCGTTTTCTGAGGTAATAAAGATTTATCCAAATCCTGTGCACGACATTATGTACATCAGCTTCAACAAGCCCTGGCAGCATATTGCAATTGAAATGACCGATGTATTCGGACGAGTGGTTTATGATACCAGCTATACGGATGTACAACAAATTCGCATTCAGCCCGGATTGATGGATGGGGTATATTTTATTAAAATGGCTACTGATGGAAAGGAGGCTGTGTTTAAGGTGGTTTTGGAGTAATGTATTTTTTGTGGGGAAATAGGTTTTGTATTCGAATAAGAGATGGCTTTTGGTGTACTTACTGTTGATTTTACTGATCCACTAACCTTATATCTATTTTGTTGTCTGGGCTCCCATACTTTTTCCCATTTTTTCATACTCTACATCATTAGGTTCCCACAACTCGATTTTATTTCCTTCGAGATCCATGATGTGGACAAATTTTCCATAATCAGCAGTCTCAATAGTGTCTGTAACGGTGACACCTTCCTGCTTTAATTGATCAACAAGTTCAGTCAGATTTTCTACACGGTAATTGATCATGAAGTCTTTCGTCGACGGAGCAAAATAAGTTGTCGTTTCTTTAAAAGGGCTCCATTGAGTAAAGCCTTTTTTTGTACTGTCTGCGCCTTGGTACCATTCAAAGACAGCCCCGTATGGGTTTGTCATTAAGCCCAGGTGTGTTTTATACCACTCTCTCAACATCTTGGGATCTTTGCATTTGAAGAAGATACCACCTATGCTGGTTGCCCTTTTCATTGTTGCGTTTTCATGGGTCAGAAAAGACTTAAATGCAAAACCAAAACAGAACGAAGTTGTAATGAGTAGGGTGATTAAAATTGTTTTTTTCATGTCTGATTGGTTTAGTTGAATAAGTTTTTGAAAATATGAATGTCTGAACTGATTTCGTCAGACAAAAATCGTAGCCCTTTATTAAATTCTTGATTAGAATATCCAGTCCATCAAAATGAGTAGGTGATGAACTGCTAATATTGCTTCTTAATTATCAGGAATGACTGGCTCTACCAGTCTGATCAACTTATCAAGCGAATCCTGCCATCCCAGATAACACATCTCGACCGGTATCATATCGGGAATGCCTTCCTGTGTGATTTTAAGCTCAGTACCTCCGATTACATTTTTTAACCAGACCGAAGTAATCATGTCGCCGGGAAGATTGGGATCATCAAATTTATCCGTGTATTCGATAAATTCATTGGGTTTTATGTCGAGGTATTCACCACCAAAAGAGTGACCATGGCCGGTCGAAAAATTAGTGAAGGACATCTTGTATTTCCCGCCGACTTTTACCTCCATGCTATGGACCGTACATAAAAATCCATAAGGTGGAATCCAGGAGGCCATGGCATTAGGCTCTGTGAAGGCACGATAAACTTTTTCGGGAGTGGCTTTAATCACTCGGTGCAACGTTACTGTTCCTGACATAAGATTTGAGTTTTGTAAGTAAAAATAACATAAGTGTCCATTTGTTGACCAGCCTATCCAAAATCTTTTATTCCGGATGAGCCGATTATTTGGCTTGAAAATATTTTTTTAAACACTGGTTGGCGTGTTTTGCATGCAGATGATTTTTTCGCAAATTTAAAATTTGCAAACGCACAAACGTAGGCACAGCCTACGCTTAACAATTGTTTTTTCTTATTGCAAATTTTATTAGCAATAAAAAAAAGAATCAAAGGTTGGGCGTAGTTTGTAACTACGTCCTGTCATCAACGGTTGGGCGTAGTTTGTAACTACGTCCTGGCGTTAGCAAAACTCGGTTTTGCGTGTTTTGCCCCATCGAATTTTTCTTCTCATATTTTCTTCTTTTTAAGACTTGATTTTTTTGCGAAAAATTCTCTCCCCTGTGTTTCTCAATCTCGCTTCGCATCGTTTCGAAAACCCCGGGGCACGGAATAATCGTCAGTGGTAATTCGTCAATCGTAAATCCTATCACCCCGGGGTTGCGCAGCACACAGGGGAGAGAAATTTCACGGAGAAGAAATTTCGAAGGGGCAAAGGGAGGCATTCAAATTCATTTGGTCTTTTCGATCGTAGAGACGACGATTTACGGTTGGTGAGCTATAGCAGGAGGATGAGTCAGACACGTCGAACCATCGCGTCTTCTGATACGTGAATCATACGATTTATCGCGTCTCCTACATACGAGAATCTTCGGGGTATTCGCGATATTTGGCGTGATATGAGACGCGATAAACCGACGTCTCTACAGCCATTTAACCTGTTAGAAAAACTTCACGAATTAAAATTTCGAAGGGACAAAATGTTTTGTCTATTTTGTCTCTGACAATAGAAGATTACATGCGACATCTTGCTTTCGCCATCTTTATGCTTTTTAGTTTTCTTTCAGTCTTTCAGGTGAAGGCGCAGGAGCCGGACCCTCCTTATGCTGAATGGATTTCAAAGCTTAGCGTGAAACAGGATCCACTCAGTAAAAACTACCGGGAAGTATTACATGATGTAAAAGCTCTCGACTCCCTGAATTTTTGCCAGGCCTTTTCAACACTTAAATCAAAAGCAAACTCCGATAATCCCCGCTTGGAGATCAGAATGATGACACTGGAAGCCAGGGTGCAAATGGAGCACATGGGGATGCGTGATTGTCAGGTGTACAAGGATCCATTAGGACTCCTCAATGCTGCACTTACCATGTCGTATGAACTGGAAGATGACTTGCTGACTTACGCGGTATACTTTGATCTCGTCGCTTATTACACGGTCAATTCAAAATACGGGCAAGGGGTGTTGTATGGCTTGCTGGCGAAAGATCTTTTCGAACAATTAGGAAAAGACAAAGCTTTTCCTATGGCGTCCATCTTATATAACCTGTCATTTAATCTGTACAAGTCCCGTGAATACAGACCTGCCATCGATGCCATTCTGAAGATGATCGGCCCGGAGAAAAATAATTACCTGCGTTCTGATGATACGTTA
>JBDUAU010000307.1:0-3505 GCA_040004485.1 Saprospiraceae bacterium | reverse complement strand
CAGTATAACAGTTTATGCTGAAAAACCAAAGGCTAAAGATTGTTGTGGGCCTGATTGTTGCAATTAATCTTTTCAAACATCGGTAAATGAAAATTGCTTTATTCTCTGATATCCATGCCAATCTTCCGGCACTAGAGGCTTTTTTTGCTGATGTTGAAAAGCGACAACCCGATGCCATCTATTGTCTTGGAGATTTGGTCGGATATAACATATGGCCCAATGAAGTAATCAATGAAATCCGGAAACGAAACATCCCGACGATAGCAGGTAACTATGATTTTGGAATTGGAAGTATGAGTGATGATTGTGGTTGTGCATACAAGACAGATCATGAAAAAGAATTGGGAAAAATATCGATTGCATACACAAATAGTGTAGTAAGGGAGGACGAACGCTTATATCTCCGAACATTACCTGTGCATATCAGAATTGAATTTCAACACCAGGATGACAAATTGATTCTCTTATTCGTCCATGGTAGTCCGCGAAAAATAAATGAATATCTTTTTGAAGACAGGGAAGAAAAAAGTCTGCTTCGAATTATTGAACAGGCTGATGCAGATATTCTTTGTTTCGGACATACGCACAAGCCTTATCATCGGATTCTTAATTCTGAAAAAGCAGGCTCACCTCATTTCCGTCATGCGATTAATATTGGTTCTGTAGGAAAACCTAAAGATGGAAATCCGCAGGGTGGGTATGTGATATTGACTATAGATGAGAATACTAACATTTCTGACAAAGAGAGTGTAAAGGTTGACTTTATACGATTTGATTATGATGTTGAAAAAGCGGCAAAAGCGGTAATCGAAAGCCCTTTACCTGATGAATATTCTGACATGTTGCGAAAAGGAATGTAATCCCTTACTTTCGGTTGCTGGGGTTTGGTTCGTTAGTCGAATGTGTCGGACCATGATACATGGATGAGTGACGCAGTCGAAGTATAGAATGGGGATGAGTTTAGCAGGCGTTGCACTGAGCGCTAGTCGAATGTGTCGAAGCACACTCTTACTTTGAATAAATATATTTCGTCACCAATACCCCGATCGTATCCTTTGCCTCCAGGTTTTTTGAAATCAATAGATCCATCGCATAATCTCTGTTGGTATGCCCATCAATACATGTTTCTACATTAAATTGAAAATAAGGTGCACCAAATGGAAGAATAGCATTTGGTCCGGGCATAGCAAAGGCAGTTACGCCGCACAGGTCAAACTGGTCTGCAACTTTATCATAGAATACAATAGTGGTGAAAAGTGAATCTGTAATGGTGATATTGCCATTGACTTTAGAATACGCGGCGGGGGTGATGGCCATATGACCCTGGTAGATGTAATGAAACCACAATTCGGTTTCACTGGTCAATTCAATCTCCTGGAGATCGATATTGGAGGCAATTTCCTTTCGCAATTCTGTTTTCAATGAATCTTTATATTGGCCGAACAGTCCTGTGGTAGGAGGTACATCCGCCAATGAGTGTTCGGCAGTGACCGCATAAAGACCTTCATTCGTCTGATCGATGCGATCAAATACGTAAACGATAGGATATGGAGATACCGGATTGTCATCATTTTTATGACAGGCTATTAAACCCATAACCCATAGTGCAAAAAATAAATTTTTCATACCACATTCTGTTTAGAGTGTTCTAATGAATGAGGAAGTGTATATATAACCGAAAGAATGCGGAGTTGTTTACTTTACTCTGGTTCGAATCAGAATAACAGATAAAAGGACTATGAACTACAACTCTCTTTTAAGGTTGCAAAGTAGCCAGGTGTCATGCGTAATCTGCTACCATACCAGCTGAAATATTGACCATCAACAATCATGATTTTTCCGGATGGAAATAATTCCCTGAATTCCTCCACATGATTTTCATTAAACGGGTAAGGTTCGGATGATAAAAATATTATTTGTGGTTTTAAGTCTGCCACGGTATCAAGATTTACCTCAGGATATCGGTTCATGTGATGAAAGACATTGGTGACACCTAATCTCGTCATCATTTCATCTATAAAAGTTACTCCTGCTGCCACCATATAAGGTTCGCGCCAGATAAAATAAGCAGCCCGAAGTTGGTTGTTCAATGGGGCAAAAGAATCAAAACTATGGATGATTTTATCGGCAATGTCATTTCCGGACTGCATTCGATTTGTGATCCTGCCTATTTCCCTGATCATCGAACATGCATCGGATAGTGTCAGGATATCACTCATCCATACGGGGTAATTTTGTTGTAGGGCTTGAATACCCTCCGGATAGTTTTCTTCTTTATTTCCGATGATCAGATCGGGTTGTAGCGCATGGATTTTATCCAGATTGAATTTTTTCGTTCCTCCTATTTTTTCCTTGGACTTTGTTTTAGATTCAGGATGCACACAAAACTTTGTTACGCCGATGATTTCATTTTCAAGACCGAGATCGAATAGGAGTTCGGTCTGTGAGGGCACTAATGAGATTATTCGTTTGGGAGGGAATGGCAGTGACAATTCATTACCCATTTGATCTGTGGTAAGCATCATTTTATTGATAGGGTCGGAATAAACAAGGTCGTCTTTATCACTTTTTAAAGTATAAGGACAATGAAGACATCCGCTACCACAGCAATATCCTCTGGCCAGGTGATATGCCGCCGTAAAAACCCATAAACCTTGTTCGTTGATATAGTAATCTTTGCCTTCGATCAATTCTGGTGGCTTATTGTGCATAACTGATGCCTCAGGCTTTAATCAGAATTTGCTGGTCTCGAAATTCCACGATATAGCCATCTCTCAGTTTATTCCTTTTACGGAATTCCACGACACCATTGACTATTACTTCGCTATTCTCAATAGAAATATTAGTCTCTCCTCCGTTCTGGACTAGATGCTTAAGTTTGAGAAACTTATTCAACTCAATATATTCACGTCCCTTCATCTCGAATGTTTCCATAAGATGGACAAGTTCTTGGAAATATTTGAATTCTCGATATTCCTGAAAGCAATTGATAACCCGGAATGTTTTAGGAAAACATACAGATGTTTTAGGAAAACACAATTGTATTTTAGGAAAACACACTGATGTTATAGGAAAACACAATTGTATTTTAGGAAAACACAATCATATTTTAGGAAAACATGAAATGATTGATTATTAGTGGGTTAAAAGCACTATTGGTATCCCAATCGAATTATCGTATTTCCGGATAAATGTAACTGCTGTATCGGTTTTAAATAGGGAGGTTTGAATCACAAGCCTGTGTTGTGAACAATACTAATTTTAAAGCAGAAAACGTCCCCTTTATCGTATCTTAAAACCAGGTCGGGGGAACTGATAGACAACGGGTTATGAACTCGTGCCACGACTAGTAGCGGCACGAGTATTCGTGGCACCACTAGAAGGTTCTGTTTTCCTGTCTCTCCTGGGGGCCTTTTTTACTATATTTGCCGCCCGTTCAGAAATACCGATATCAGATTACCGGAGGAGTGGTAGAGCGGTTGATTGCACCGGTCTTGAAAACCGG
>JBDUAU010000151.1:0-3520 GCA_040004485.1 Saprospiraceae bacterium | reverse complement strand
CAAATTCTGGATTTGTCGAAGTTGAAGCCACGTATGCATTATCCCCAAATTCGATATAATGTTCTGGTCCCTTATTGGGAATAACACGCAACTGAGTAATACCGGCCTTTCTTTCTGATAATACCAGGAAATCTTTAAATACATCAATTCCCTGAAGCAATACATCTTTCCGGTGCGGAATGACTTCTGTCCAATGATCAACACCTGTTGAATTCTCCGGCGTTTTCATCAATCTGAAATTCTGTGCATCCTTATTTGTTCGGACATACCAGATATCGCCGTAATGTTCAATATCATATTCAAGATTGCGCATGCGGGGCTGAAAGATTTTGAATTCACCATCAGGATTGTCTGCTCTGAGTACACGATATTCCTGGCTTAATGTTGAGGCTGATCCGATGACAATGTATTTTTTGGATTTAGTCTTGTAGACAAATGCACTGTATGTCTCATCATTCTCTTCGAATATCAATTTATCATCAGACACCGGAGTGCCGATCACATGCTTCCAGATTCTGTACTCACGCAGTGTGACTTCTTTTGTAGTATAAAAAAATGTTTTGTTGTCCGCAGCCCAGGTAGCTCCACCGGATGTATTTGGTATGACATCAGACAACAATACTCCAGTTTCAAGATTCTTAATTTTAAGCGTATATATCCTTCTGCTCAAAGTATCTTCTCCATACACCAATAGTTTGTTATCGGGACTTACACTGCGTCCAGCAACAGCATAATAATCGAATCCCTTCGCTAATTGGTTGACGTCAAGCATGATCTCTTCAGGAGCATCCATCGATCCGTTCCGCCGACTATGAGTAGGATATTCCTGGCCTTCTTCATATCGTGTGATGTAGAAATACCCATTGTCCTTATAAGGCACTGACATATCTGTTTGCTTAATACGTCCTACCATTTCATCATAAAGCTTTTCACGAAATGCTTTTGTATGAGACATCATTGTATCCAGATATGTATTCTCGGCATTGAGATAATCGATGACTTCCGGATTGTCACGATCATTGAGCCAGTAATAATTATCAGTTCGCGTATAGCCTGGAATAGTAAGTTCTTTTGGCTTTTTAGAAACAATAGGGGGCTGAATATTTTTTTTCATCATTTTTAGAAACGGATTTGATCCAATTGTAGAGCCGCATATGGAGTTCTTGCAATGAACAACTGATAAAAAAGTGCTGCTACAAAAATAGTCGGAATCAGGTGGGGAAGCCTCATTTCATTTTTTTATTCGAACCTCGAGCCGAATACCGGATATTACAGCTTAATTTTGAAATTCCTATGGCCCAGGTGACTTCACATGTATTGATGATCAGACCCTTAGCTTTCGGTTTTAATGCAGAAACAGCCGCAAATAACGCTTTTCAACACAAACCTGGTGATGAACAGTCCACTCTGATTGCTGCAGAAGCCATCAAAGAATTTGACCGTTTCACACAACTACTTCAGAGCGAAGGTATTGATGTGACCGTCCTAAATGATAGCATCGATGCAATAAAACCGGATGCAGTCTTTCCCAATAATTGGATTTCTTTCCATGAGAATGGTACGATTGTGACTTATCCGATGTTTTCTCCTCTTCGCAGAAACGAAAGGAGAGATGACCTTATCAGCCAGATAGCAGGCAGGTTCAGATTCAGAGATTGGATTCACCTTGAAGATGCTGAAAAAAAACATCAATATCTTGAAGGCACTGGCAGTATGGTGCTTGATCGCGTGGCAAAAATCGCCTATGCATGCATCAGCGAACGAACCGATAAAGAAATATTAGCAAACTGGTGTGACCGCATGGGCTATGAAGCACATACATTTTATGCAGAAAGTAGCGGAAAACCAATCTATCATACAAATGTAATGATGGCGATTGCTTCCGAAGTCGCCATAATGTGTCTCGAATGTCTTCCTGATCCAAAAGAAAGAATTGCGCTCAGGAACAGCTTATCTAAGGATCATCGTGTAGTCGAGATCACGGATGCGCAGGTACAATCATTTGCCGGAAACATGTTGGCGCTGAAAAATAATCGTGGTGAAGAACTGATGGTCATGTCCACAAGAGCTTTACAAAGCCTCACCGATGAGCAGCGCTATGCAATTGAAAAATATTGCAGGATTATATCGTCTCCTATCAACACCATAGATGATGTGGGAGGTGGTAGCGCCAGATGTATGATTGCAGAAATATTTCTTGATCCGAATTAAATTTGCTTAATTTGTTAAAATACTAAAATCAGCATTATGCGCCTTAAACTATACTTTCTACTTTTTGCATTTGTGGCTCTTTTATCCGCACGGACAAACGCACAAATCGTCATCAATGAAATCAGCTATAATCCTCCTGAATCAGGTAATGATTCGCTTGAATACATTGAAATCTATAATACAGGTACCGGACTTATAGATCTGACGGGCTGGCGTTTTACTGCGGGTGTAGCAGATACATTGCCCTCGATTCAATTGAATGGTGGCGAATATTTTGTTACAGCTATTAGTTCACGGGCTATGATGAATGTATTTGGCATTACGGTTCACAAATGGTCAGGTGGAGCATTAAAAAATGGAGGCGAATCAATAATATTGGTTGATGCGGGTGGAAATTTTATTGATAGTGTGGCCTATAAAAACATTGACCCATGGCCAACGGAAGCAAATGGAACCGGCCCGTCACTTGAACTCACAGACCCATCTTCAGATAACAATGATGGTGCAAACTGGCATGCAAGTGCCGGTGCAACAGGTGTGATAATCAATGGGCATGAAGTCTTAGGGACACCCGGCTCTGACAACACCGGCGGCGGTAGCACAGGAGGCCCGGCAGTCACTATTAGCGTAGCTAATTTCCAGTTTACACCTAAAAATGTTGTTGTTGCTGTTGGGGATTCAGTACGTTGGATTAATAACGAAGCTGTACAACATAATGTAAATGGGAAACAAGCTGTATTTTCAACAAATACGAACGATTTTTTTAGTGGTGCACCGGCAGCCGGACCATGGCAATTTGATTATCAGTTTAACAATTCAGGTTTAAATAACTACCGTTGTGATTTCCATTTTGGTGGTGGCATGACAGGAACTGTCTCTGTATATGATCCGACGACGTATACAGATTTTCCATTAGAACTTTTACGCACCACTGATGGAGTTAATGGATTAAACATTTTCGATGGTGTGCCTACGCGTGTTACGGGAGTTGTGCACGGCATCAATTTCCTCCCCACCGGCTATTCTTTCTATGTCATCAATAGTAATAACACAGGTATCAATGTATTTTCATTTAATCCGGGAGCGTACACAGTGACTGAAGGCGACCTGGTAACTGTATCGGGTACGATAGATCAGTTTAACGGTTTACTTGAAATCGTACCGGATGATATACAAGTTGTTTCTTCAGGTAATGCACGGGTCCCACCTGATCTCGTAGCTGATGTCTCGGAACAGGTAGAAGGCAGCCATATTGCATTTGGACCTTTTACGATAGATAGTATAGTGGCTACCGGCACAAGTGGATTTA
>JBDUAU010000180.1:0-3530 GCA_040004485.1 Saprospiraceae bacterium | reverse complement strand
TTCATATAGCCAAGCGCGGATTATAAATTTCAAAGGAATGGAAACCTTTCCTGGAAAGCTCAATTGGCAGATGAATGGGTGAAGACAACTCCGGATGGAGTGAATTATAACAATGGGGACGGCGATGGAAATGGAAAAATCAATACGGTGGATCTTGATCGTTACCTGACGCATTATGACTATAAAATTCCCGGATTTGAAAAGAAGGATAAATATCCTCAGGGAGACGACATTAAGATTAGGTCTAATCACTTTTATGAAGATGGAAGATTCACCGGACTGCAGGTGAAATCAGGTCATGCATTTCCTCCCATGTTGGGGATGATGTTCGAGTTTGAATTTGATACCCTGTATTATCAATTAAGGTCAGGTACAGACAGAAAATATCCCTTAACTGCCAACATGATCATTCCTGAAGGGTCTAAAATTATTTCGTCAGATTACCCCCAGCGTTCACTCGATATGCATTATGGATTTGTCAAAACGAATCATGGAAGTGTAAATATACCATCTGAATATGTGTTTCAAAATTTCGTTAATGGATTTGAATTAAAAAATGGCATCAGTGTGGAAGATTTACCGGATACGATTGTCTTTCGTATAAAAAATATTTATGCTGTGGATAATAATGGCAACGACCTGCATTTGGGAGCGCAACCACTGATTATTTTGAAAAATCAAATAACTGGTGTTTCTCCTGTCTCCATCACAGATGTGTCTATTTGGCCCAATCCGTGTCATGATAGTTTTCAGGTGAATAGTGATGAACTTACGGATGTATTAATTTATGATATTCATGGTAAACTTGTCAAAAGAATATTGGCATCCGCGTTAAATAAGCCGATAGATATTAGTTCGTTAATATCGGGAGTTTATGTTTTGCAGGTACAGCAATCTGGTAAAGTATACAAGCTCATCAGGCAGTAATATGATCAGGACTCATTGGCAACAACCATTTCATTGTTTATTTCGTTGTAAATAAACTTGAATGTAATTTTGTTCAGGTTATTCCCTGTGCTTCTTCAAGAATATTTTTACAATGAAAGGACTTCGTTCATGGATATGGATCATCATTGCAGTTGCTGCGTTGTTCCTTGCCTTTAAACTGGGATCAAGATTTAGTTTACCAAAAACGAAGACGACTCAGGACAGTGTTGTTCTTCTTGAGAAGATCAGGACAGTATGTAAGCTTGTGACGGCCGAAGGAGAATTTTCTGAAATCTATTCTTACAAAGAATCGAAATGGTTTGATGTTTCTTTCCTGAACAAGAAAGCATTGATTCGCGTCAAAGCGAAAGTGTCAGTGGGCTATGATCTGAGTAAAATAAAAGTTGAGCCGGATGAAAAAAATCACACACTGGTCATCTCCGGTATGCCGCCTGCGGAAATTTTATCTGTGGATCATGATCTTGATTATTATGATGTGAGTGAAGGATTCTTCAATTCGTTTTCAACTGCAGATTACAATAAGATCAATGCCAATGCAAAAGACTATATCATCGCCCAGGTGCAAAAAAGTTCGCTGATGGAGGCGGCTGATAAAAAGCGTGATGAATTGCTGGAGGTGATCCGATTTATGGCTGAGTCGGCGGGATGGAATGTGACTGTGATAGATGAAAAAAGGAAGTCACCAGGGCTTAATTGATTGTCTTTATTTCAGTATTTGGAATACTTCATTGATGGGATAATCACCATTTGGCTTTTGCCTGACATTTATTCCATTGGAGAGATTGTAATTTTAAAATTTATGATCGACCAAAATGAAAAAATCTACCTGCATTCTTACAGTGTACCTTCTCCTGATTGTATACCCGATGTTATTATTTTCTCAAAACCCATGTTCCGGTAGCTTCACAGAATACATATTGAATTCGAATCACATTCGTGCTTCGTTTTTTCCCAGAGGAAATAAATTTACGGATGGTCAGAAAGCCGCATTCCTCGTTCCCTATCCTTCATCAGAACCACTATCTACAATTTATGCTTCTTCCATTTGGATTGCAGGATTTGATGATGCCGGAAATTATAAGCTTGCGGCAGAAACATATCCAGCTTCAAATACTGAAGATTTTAGTGTTGGACCTTTGACCACTATTGGAGCAACCTACGATACACTATGTGGGAAATTTGACAGAGCGTGGAGTGTTTATAGAGAAGATATTCAACATCATACCACCGATTATTGGGAAGATGGCGTAATTGATGACACAATTCCATCAATTTTTGGTTGGCCGGCTTCTGGAAATAAATTTTTTGCTCATTTCAATGGTTTCGAATTGCCGGATAATGGAAATGTAGGTTGGGCATCTTTTTTTGATACGAATGGAAACAATAAATATGATCCTGATCAGGGAGACTATCCGATTGTTTATTTTCAGGAAGATCAATTCGTTCCGGATGAAATATTATGGATGGTTTTTAATGATGTTGATTTCGGAGGTCCTTCAGGCAATAAGCCACTTCGATTCGAAATTCAATTAACAGCATTTGCTTTTCACTGCCAGGATAATGAAATATTAAACAATACCATTTTCAATAGCTATAAAATCATCAACAGAGCAGTATCGGTTACAGATAGCGTCTTTTTTGGTACATGGACAGATTACGATCTGGGTTGTTCGGCGGATGATTATTTAGGTTCAGATAGCATACGCAATACAGAATTTGTCTATAATGCAGATGTAGAGGATGGCGATTATATAAATGATTGTTCAACAGGTGCTGCGATTTACACCGGCGTACCTCCAGTACAGAGCATGACTTATTTATCGCAACCGATGCATAGTTTCATAGGGTACCAACAAGAAAGTACAGATCCACTTGATAAATATCATATTCTGAATGGAGTTTGGGGGGATGGACATGTGATGAGACCAGAAGGAGATGGATTTAATACCACGACAAATCTTGCTCCTACGAAATTTTTATTTAATGGAGATCCGCGAGATACAGCTTCATGGTCAGCAATCAATGCGTTGAATAAAGGAACCGATGTGAAAAGTGTTTCGTCTGTGTATTTAGGTAGACTGGATCCGGGGGATATCAGAGAAGTTGAAATGGCATACATGTTTCACCACGACCCGAAAGGTGGCCATCTCGATCAGATCACAAAAATGTATTCGGATGTGGATTCATTGTTGACCATGCAGTATAAGCTGGAACAAAGTTGTACTCCCTATGCATTATGCCTGGATGATGATTGTGTCTGGCCGGGAGATTTTAATCATGATGGAATCGTCAGTCCGTATGATGTATTGTATTGGGGCGTGATGAAAGACAGATTGGGTGGTCAAAGAAATGGACTGATATCATGGAGAGGACACTATGCTGAAGAATGGTCTGATTCATTTCCCAATGGAGTAAATTACAAACATGGAGATGGGAATGGAGATGGACAGATCAATTTCGATGATCTGGATATCTATGGATTAAATTATGATCAGAGCAATCGATTTTATATTAAAGGCGATCAATACATACCTGGGGATGATCTTATAATCTCTGCGGATGACATAGATTCTACCGGCAGG
>JBDUAU010000361.1:0-3545 GCA_040004485.1 Saprospiraceae bacterium | reverse complement strand
AAGCCATAATACTTTGATAAGTAAGGGCGGGTGCAACACGCCCCTACTCTTAGATGTATTTATGATGATAAAACCGTGTATATCCTAAATTTTAAGAACTTCACATTTTACATATAACTTTTTAACACTCACGCCTGACGTCTCACGCCTCACGATACGAAAATCCACTCACTACTCACTACTCACTAAAATGCATTTCGACTCCATAACAGCACGCGAATGGCCCGATCCACGAACAACAAGGCCCCATATTCTTCCCATCTATGCAACTTCATCATTTGACTTTGATGATATCGAGCAAGGCATCAGAATTTTTGCAAAAGAAGAAGTTGGTCATACCTATAGTCGATATGGAAATCCTACAGTCGATGCTACTGCCGCAAAAATCGCAGCACTCGAAGGCTATGGCACCGATAAAGAAACATTCGGACTGATGACAAACTCAGGTATGGCTGCTGTAGAAGTCCTCGCCGGTGGATTGTTAAAAATGGGTGACAAAATTTTAACCCAACCAAATGTATACGGAGGTACAACAGAACTCCTGCAAAAAATTGTTTCCAAAAGAGGAATAGAAGTATTGTATACAGATCTTTCAGACACCGATCTGGTCAGCAGTATATTGTCAAAAGATCCATCCATCCGACTTGTATATCTCGAAACTCCCGCAAATCCAACACTTGCCTGCATTGATATTGAAGCACTGGCCACCGTAGCAAATCATCACGGCAGATGGACTGCCATCGATAATACATTTGCTACACCCTATCTGCAACAACCACTCAAAGCTGGTGTCAATTTTGTGATGCACTCCACAACAAAATATCTTAATGGCCATGGTAACGGCATAGCAGGTGTAGTAATTGGTCAGGATCCCGATTTAATGAAAAATACATTGTGGAATCACATTAAACTCATGGGTTCCAACTGTAGTCCCTTCGAAGCATGGCTTGTATACCAGGGCATGAAAACCCTTCCTCTTCGAATGGATAAACATTCATCAAATGCGCTTTTTGTAGCAGAACAACTGGAAAAGAATCCAAAAGTGAGCAAAGTAAATTACCCGGGATTGAAATCTCATCCCGATCATCTTATCGCAAAAAAGCAAATGAAGGCATTCGGCGGAATGATGAGTTTCGAATTGAAAGATGGATTGAATGGAGCAATATCTGCATTGAACCGTTTAAAATTTTGTTCACTCGCGCCCACTCTGGGGGATGTAGATACTTTGGTTTTGCATCCGGTTTCATCGTCACATCTGAAAGTAGATCCTGAGATCAGAAAAAAAGCCGGTATCACTGATGGCCTCATCCGAATTTCAATTGGCATAGAAAATCAACAGGATATTTTAGAGGATTTGATTCAGGCTATTGGATAATCAATTTTAATCAAGGGCATTTCAAAGATTTATTATTCTACATTCCCACCCTGGCTAAACCTAGTGGGAATTGAAAGCTAACGCATGATACAATTAATTGATTTAGTATTCTTTATTCCCCCTGGCTAAACCTAGTGGCAATTGAAAGCTAACGCAAGGTCCAATTCAATGACCTTTTTTCTTTTAATTACCACCGTATTTATCCGTAAATCTGAATCTTTTGAAAATTGATAATTGTAGTCTTCTACAATATCCACCGGATTTATCCGGTGGATAAAGGATTAAAAAATTTTAAGGGCTTTAGCCCTGTCTCGGGCTTAACTCTACTATTCCCATATCAGAAACTTTATCACCATCAATATTAAATTTCAATGCAGTCCTGATTTTATGAAATCCTTCTTTCCCACAAGCCCCGGGATTAAGATGAAGAAGTTTTAAATTTTTATCATAGATCACCTTTAGTATATGCGAGTGTCCACATACACAGATATCCGGTTTTTGCTCCAGTAAAATATTTTTTACCCGTGCAGTATATTTTCCAGGGTAGCCTCCGATGTGTGTCATGAATATTTTCATTCCCTCTACCTGCCATAGTTGATCCAGTGGCAAATATGTACGCAGTTCATGACTGTCAATATTTCCATACACACCTTTGAAAGGTTTATTCAGACCAATAAGTTTTTGGTAAACATCCATGGTGCCAAAATCTCCTGCGTGCCAGATTTCATCACAACTTTCCAACAGTAATTTAAGTGATTCATCTAAAAAACCGTGTGTGTCAGAGAGGAGGCCAATCCTTGTCATGGTATGCTGATGCAAACTTTTCCAAACTGTTCTCCCCTACCCACTAACGCAATCGCTTCATTTGCTTCTGCGAGAGAAAAAGTATGACTTATGATCGGTCTGATTTTGTATTCATTGACCAGGTCAACCATACGCCGAAAATCATCAGGGGACCCCATTGTTGATCCAAGGATATCCAGATGCTTCCAGAATATTCGTTGAGGACTGAGTTCATTTATATTTCCTGCAGTTCCTCCATAGATGACCATTCTTCCACTTGAATTCATAAGCGGAAGTAGTTTTGAAAACGTAGGGCTCCCCGCACCATCGATGACAATGTCAAATTTCTGACCGACTTGCTGACCTAAATTTTTATCCCAATTATCCATCTTGTAATTGACACCACCTTTCGCTCCATGCCTGATGGCCATTTCTATTTTATCATCAGAAGAAGAAGTGACCCATGTTTCAATTCCTGAAGCCACACCGAATAACAAAGACATTGTTGCTACTCCTCCTCCAATACCCGTGATGAGCATTCGTTCACCTTTCTGAGCCTTACCCCTGGTGAACATGGCCCGGTAAGCAGTGACCCCAGCCACGGGCAAAGCTGCAGCTTCAGTCCATGAAAGATGCGATGGCTTGTCATAAAGATTTACTTCATGGACTTTAACATACTCGGCCAGTGTACCATTATCCGGCATACCGATGATTTTAAATCCGGGTCCAAAATGCCGATTATCATCACCCCAGTTGATACTTGGATCGATGATGACCTCACGGTCGCCGATGATCCCCGCTCCATCACTGCCGAGGATCAGAGGGAACACCAGCCCCGGATATTTACCCTTCGTGATCCAATAATCACGCTTATTAAGGGCTGCTGCTTTAAGCCGGACGTATGCATCCCCTATGGAAGGCAAGGTCAATTCGATCTCAGCCATAGCCAGTGTTTGGCCGGAGCTCCAGAGCATCATAGCATTCATATTATGATATTTTTACATGTTTAAAGGCAACAATCATAAAGATATCTGTATCTTTATATATGCAAACATCTTACTGCATTTTCCCTAGTTTTGTTCTTTACTAAAGCTGATAAATATGCTTAAAAGTTTACTTTTCATCACCATCACCCTCCTTTTGCTTCCCTCCTATAGCTTCAGTCAGCCTTGCCAGATAACCCAGGTCACTGCAACACCACTTCCATGTAATGCTTTAACATTTATGGTTTCCGTCAATCTTCAGGTGACTAATCCCACCAGCCCAGGATTCACACTAGCAGGTAATGGCGTGATCTATGGTACATGGCTGTATTCTGATCTCCCGGTTAACGTAGGACCATTCTTAGGCGACCCGATGTCATCATATGAATTTATTGCCTGGGATG
>JBDUAU010000558.1:0-3550 GCA_040004485.1 Saprospiraceae bacterium | reverse complement strand
TCCCTTGCCTTATAATCCATAATAAACCCGGTATGTTCAATATGGATATTTAAGTAAACGAATTGATCATACACTACCTGAATTACATTTTTAAGCTCGGCGCTTTTTTGCATGCCCATGGATCTGCTTCTCACTCTCTCCAGGGCCGCTTCTATTTGGGCTTCTCTGGCCTGGGCTTCGGCTTTTTGGAGATCAAGAAAGCGTGTGTACGTTTGATCAAATACATTGGAGAACCTTTCGAGGATCGAAACACTCTCAGCAGGACTAGGTATGTGTGTTGAAAAAGAAATAAGTCCTTTTGAAAAGAAACCAACATGCACAGTACGGCGATCATGAACTGAAAACTGGTGATCTGTGGTTCCGCTCATTGCATTTCGATAAGCGACCCAATCAAGTAATTCCTGACCGGTCAGATCTACTACAACTGATTTTTGATTTGCTTTCCAGGCCTTGAAAACTTTTTGCATAAGCGTAGGCTCTTCAATACTGGCCGAGAAATTTTTGTTGATTTGATGACCGCCGCCACTCCAATCTGTGACATTAAAATCAATGAGCCCTTCTGTTTCATTGAATATGCCAATGGTAATCTGAATGGGGGATTCACCCAATGCTTTAAATTGCTGGAAAAGAATCTGCGCCGTTTCGGGCAACTCATCACTTCGCTGCATGGCCATAGTACGCGATCGAACCCTTTCCAAAGCTGCTTCAATCATTGCTTCTCTTGCCTGTGCTTCTGCTTGTTTCAAATCCAGAAATCGTCTGTAAATAAGACCAAACACACGTGCAAATCTTACCAGGATACTGCATGCTTCATCCGAGAGTGTTGATATGGTAATCACATTCAACGATCCCTCAGGGAAAAAGAAAGTATAAAACGTTTCTGTTGCATTAAATGCTTTTGATTCGGGATAAGATATAATAGGAGAGAGGGCTTTATAATATGCCGGTATTTCTTCATCCTTCATGGAATAAGAAAAGTAGGGCTCATTTGCTTTCCAACTCTTGTAATATCCTTCAAAGAAAGGGTGAATGTTTAATCGTACGATCCCAAGCACTTTATTTTCTCGTTGCTCGATCCATTGAGAAGACCAGATTTCAACTGTTTTGTCGCCATCGTTAAATATTCCAACTCCTGTGCGAATCGATTCAATCTCGAGGGTTTGTAATTCATGGAAAAGAACGGTTGATGTTTCAACCAATTCATCACTATGATGCATGGCCATTGTTCTGGCTCGGATCCTCTCGAGTGATAGTTCAATCTTAGCTTCCTTCGTTTGTGTTTCTGCAAGAGCAATATCGGCATAACGCTGATAGGCCAGGTTAAACACATTTCTAAACCTTTCAAGTATTTTTATTTGGTCATTGGCCACAGGAGTAAAAGAAGAAATACTCAACGCCCCCAATCCGATGGAATAGGAGTAATAATACAGGTCTAAGACCTGATCAAGTTTTGGATCAGCTTTATATCCGAGTGCTACCCGATACGATCTCCATGCTTCCATCTCATCCGGATGGATAATTACTTCAGCAAATGCGTCATCGGCTTTTTTTAAGGTCGTGATCCAGCCTTTTACAATTTCATTGGTGGTATAATCAACGTCAATGATACCTGTGACTCCATAGTCAGAAAAATAGTAGCTGGTGATGAATTCTTTGTTGTCGTGATTGATGATGATTTCTGTATTCCTCAGATCTGAAAAACCAAGAGCTTTTAATTCTGTAAAGAGCGTTTCACTGATGACGGATAGTTCATCCGGCTTTCTCATGGCCATGGCTACTGCACGCACTCTTTCCAATGCCGTTTCAATTCTTGATTCTTTTGCTTGACTGATAGCGAGTTCCACATCTTGATATCGACGATACGCTAATTCAAATACATTCCTGAATCGCTTGAAAATCGTAAGGTGTTCCTCAGGTAATGGGTTGTATGTAGACACTCCCAGCCCTCCTTCCCCAATGGAGTAAAAATAAAAGTATACGGACGTTGCATTATCCAGTACCGGGTCAGGAAATTGTTTGTCATCCTTCCTGTATTGCCGCCATATGTCCAACTCTTCGCCCTCAAAAGATGCGGTGAAAAACGCATCCGCGGATCGTTGCATTTGTTCCACCAATTCCCTAACTTTTGGATGCTTATTATATTCTGTAGATTCGATTGTGCCCTTTTGGTAAGGCGTGAAATACTGATAATTGATATAATAACTTTTTCCCCTGTCAATGATGGCCGTTTGGACATTGCGGAGGTCAACAACCCGAAGCAAATGCAATTGATCTGATATGATCTTGCATACATCCAGCATATCAGCAGGTTGTTTCATGCCCATGGCTATCGATCTTACTCGTTCAAGAGAAGTTTCAATTTCTAATTCACGGTTTATATTTTCTAATTGTACTTGTGCAGTTTTTAAAGCATCCAATGATTGATTTAATTCCAGTGTCCTTTGATATACCTCTTGTTCAAGCTCTTTATTTTTAATGATGGTCACTTCATTTGTCATATATTCTCCATCCTTCAGTCTGTAATCCGGATTAGAACCGTGAACGTGAGCAATCCACCATCTGCCATTTTCAAATCTGAGAATGGTCGTATTACGAAGAAGTTCTTTTGTGACCTGATCGTTAATATTTTGCGTCCAGATGGATTCACTTTCTACCCATGCTACATCATTGGCAAAAGAGAGATGGGTCCATAAAAATTCAATTTTAAATTTATGTGGATATTGTTCCACCCCCTTTTGGTTCATAAGCCGGTACTCATTTTTATTCATGGCTCTTTCATGTAAACCTGTTCCGATAAAAGTCGCGTCATCGAGGCACATCGAAAACCGAAGATCCAGATCCCTGTCGGCATAGGACTGCCAGAACAACTGGTGTGTGATCAAGACATCTTCTTCGATCTTACTTTTCGTGGTCATTTATTCAATATGGTTTTCCAAATTAGTTTTGATTTATATGGGCAACTGAAGAATAAACTCCGTGCCCTCTCCTTCTTTCGTTTCCACTTTCAATGTACCACCATGTGCTTTGACAATATCATAGCTCAATGATAAACCTAATCCGGTTCCTTGTCCTGTAGGTTTTGTGGTAAAGAAGGGTTGAAAGATTTTATCTAAAACATTTTGGGGAATTCCGGAGCCGTTGTCGGAGACGCGGAGTTCTACTGTGGCACGTTCTGCCCTGATTCCTTCTCCCCCCTTTCCCCCTAAAGGGGGTAAAATAAGTTTCGTGGTAACCGAGACAATGGGTTCAAATACGTGTTCCCCCTTTAGGGGGCCAGGGGGGAGAATGGTATTCTTTTTCTTTTCACTCACCACATAAAACCCATTCGTGATCAAATTCAAAATCACTCTTCCTATATCCTGCGGAACAATATTGATGAGACCAATGCTTTCATCATAATCTGTTTTCATTGTGGCATTAAATGATTTGTCTTTTGCACGCAAACCATGATATGCTAATCGCAAATATTCATCGGCTAATGCATTGATATCTGTCGGTTCTTTTACACCACTGCTGCTGCGGCTGTGTTGCAGCATTCCTTTTACAATGG
>JBDUAU010000523.1:0-3551 GCA_040004485.1 Saprospiraceae bacterium | reverse complement strand
GACTCTTCATATCCTTCGTATACTTCATCTTCGCAAATAGTAACAAGAAAGGTTCGATGCACAGAGGAATCAACAATGATGGTATCGCGAGATACAATAAATGAATTGTTCACTTCCAACCAATAGATGCCAGGTTGTGTTATTATTTTTACAGTATCTGTAGTGCCGTCATTCCAAATATAGCTTTGAGGACAATCAAAAGAAGAGCTCAATTGAATGGCCAATCGGAGAGAATCTCCGTAACAAATAGTTGTATCTTTTGGAATGGTGATATTAGGACAAAAAGAATAAGGTGAGGGATTGGGTAGTCCGTAAGATGACGTAGTACCTGACGTGAGAAACAACCCTTCTTCTTCATATTGACATAAAGTACTGATAAGATTTGGTGAATGGAATACACCGACAAAATCCCTAAACCTTCTAGCCAGATATATTTTTTTATCAGGACCCATCTGAAGAGATCCAAACTCTTCAGATACACCTGGATAATACGCCACAGTTTTTACTTGTGGAGGATTTTCATAAAGACTGACTTGACGAACAAAATTCGAATCGGACATTTCAGAAAAGCCTGCCAGGTATACTAAACTGTCATTAGGTGAAAATTCAATTCCATACACACCCTGGTCACCAATAAGAGGCTGCAGATTATTGTAATTTGTAAGCAACCCGGTAGTGGCATCAAAATCAAACATTTCACAAACACCCTTATAGGTAAGAGCGCTAACAATTTTAAGACCGTTATGAGAACTACGAATTTGCCCAGGAAATGATCCTTCGCCTGAGGGCTGGTGTATTGATCCAATCGAAGAGATGACAGGATTCGCAGACAAACCGACATTAGTTATTAAATATGCATAGAACTCATTCGTATTAACCTTGTGCGAAAGAATCCAGATGTCCTTTCCATTTGAATGCAATATCGCAGTGATCATTTCATTTGAAAAATCTAGTAACGGTGTATTTTTTGTGGCAGCAATCACATCACCGTATCCATCATTGAGGGACATATCCACAACAGAAAAATCAAGTCCACTAAATGGAATGAAATCTCCGGTCGTAAACACATAATATTTAGTTTGAGAATCGGGAACGGGGACGATCAGAGCAGCCTGCGATGAAGATTCTCCTCCCAATAACCCATAACCGTTTGGCATCACTTCATGGCTTCTGTCCCAGACAGAGTCACCATCTGTATAAAAAAGCAAGTTTCCCTGGTTATCGGAAATGGAAGCGTTGCCTTCAAGTGTGTACAAATTACTTTCAAAAGGAGTTGGAGGTGAAGTATTAAAATCCAGACCTGCATGATGTCCAAAGGCCCAAACATTATTTTGTTTTTGAGCAGCAAGGTCAAATTGAGAAGTCAAAAATAATGCTGTTAATATTAAGGATGCTGAAAATCTCATTTATTAGGAATTTGGATTGGACAATTGTAACTAAAAGAAATTTCTTAAAGATAATAAGAAACAGACGATCTGAGTCGTCATGTTTTAACAATAATCTTATCAATCAATGTCCTCAGTAGTCCTTTATTTCCTAAATCATCAGCCTATTCCTATTCTGTTTTTTTGGAGAGATCTTCGAAGTCGAGAATGAGTCCAAAGATGTGGCTATATAGTTGTGAGCCTGTGACATCACCGATATTCGTGAAAGCATAATCCAGGTGAAGTCTTCCGAGTTTTAAACCGATGCCTATATTAGGTTGATAGACCCAATCTGTTTTTTGAGGATCGGCGATATCCTTTACTTTCTGAAGATTGGAAATCCCACCACGCAGATAAATTCTTTTGTTGAGATCTGCTTCAATGCCCATACGTGGATTGATGCTGACAGTCTCTGATGAAATGATTGTATTCCTTGCTCCATCAGTCGTAACATCAAGATCTAAACCGATGTGGATCCCGCTTTTTTGTCCAATGTTGATTCTATAAGCACCGGCAATGACAAATGTGGGCAGCGTTTGTTCTAGTGTTGAGACAGGAATTTCATTGCCTGTCTGTGTGAAGACTTGTTTCTCTTCGTCTGATAATGAAAATGTCCAGCTATTGAAAGTCGTGGTCAGATCTCGCCCCATGAGTGCAAAAGAAAATTTTTCACCACGATGCTGTATGCCGAGATCTGCACCAAAGCCCCATGACTTACCGAACGAACCGATGCTACGATGAATTATTTTCACTGAACCGCCGGCATACCAATTTTTTTGGCCGAGTCTTTTTGCGTACGAAATGAACGCTGCATAATCCGCTGCGGAAAATGTAGTCACCCGATCATAATTAATAGATCCATCAGGGCCAATAAGGCGAAGCGTATTTGGAATATTATCTATGCCCATCCGTATCAGAGAGATGGCGCCATAAGAATTTTGTTTCTCACTGAATCGTTTACCGAATGACAATTGATCATATTGTGCAATGCCGGCAAACCATTCGGCATGCATGGCATGAAACTGTGCAGGAGCTGTAATTGATGACATGCCTGCAGGATTCCAATAGGCGGCTGAAAGATCTGAAACGCTGGCCCCCACTGCACCTCCCATCCCATGTGCTCTTGCACCTACACCTAACGTTAGAAATTCGTTTGAGTACTTGGCCTGTCCTGCCAAGTAGTCCGTGTACGAAATGAAAAGTATAAATAGAAGTATGGATTGTTTCATAGATTCTTGTAAAGATATAGAATCGATGGAATAAAAATGGATGCCGGATTTGTGATTTGCGGGGCTGTCCGTAGTTTCAAACTACTGACAACTAAGATGGATGCCGGATTAATGGATGCCGGTCTAATCACATTTTCATGCCGCAAATTTCGCTGATTTACGCAAATTTGAATCCTTCATAATTCCCATAAGTCCGTTGTTAAAACTACGGACAGTATAGGTAACTTCATATGGTGCGATCTTCGCTGTGTTCGATGTTCGCTATTCACTATTAATTGTTCGTTATTCGTTATTCGTTATTCATTTTCATCCTGACATCCTTTCCTCATGGGCCAGCAGGTCTCTGTTGATCACGATGGATGCATTTAATTCGTAGCCAAGAAGGATGATAAATGAATTGATCTGAAGCCAGATCAGAATAAGCATGATAGCTCCGATCGAACCATAGACTTGATTGTAGTTTGAAAAATTTTCCACGTAGATGGAGAAAGCAAATGAGCTGATGACTGATAATATAGTGGCTAATGTAGCACCGGGTGAAAATAATTTTTCTTTATTCCGATAGGCTGGTCCTATGGTGTAAATAATCGTAATCGAAATATAATAAAAGATAAAGACACCTAACCATCTCAAAAAATTGAAGAAATGATAATTCTCAATACTTATACCTGTAAAAGAAAGAAGCTTTTGGAGCAATGGTTTACCAAGGATGATCGCAGCAAGAGAACCAATGAATAAAACGCCTAGTAACATTGTAAGCCAAAGAGCCCGCCATCTTTGTTGTAAAGAATTTTGTTTTCGATAGGTCATCTCGTAGCTTTTGTGGAATCCTCTCACCATGGAGAGGACACCGCTGGAAGCGAATATCAATGCCAGTAGAAGACTTACACTCAATAAG
>JBDUAU010000034.1:0-11999 GCA_040004485.1 Saprospiraceae bacterium | reverse complement strand
CATGTATGTCAAGTGCCTTATTGCAATATGCACATCCGCTGGGACAAAGCTTATCCCTGAGGAGAACCATAATAGATTCAACCTCCGGCCTTGTTTTTGACAACCATCGCGGAATTATAGAATATTGATCACGGACATGAATGAGAGAAAGACAATAAGCCAGACTTACGGGATGTTCAAAAATCAAACTGGATATAGGCGCATTTGAACAGATGTCACCTTGAAATTTCTCCCGTATACTTTCTTCAAGTGAAGCAGCTGTTGAGCTTTGGTAATTGACAAAATGGAAGAAAGCAGAAAATTCATTCGAAGGACCTAATAGCCTGAAATACATTTCCTTCAACATATCCTCTAGATCATTGAAGGTGGAGACTTCATCATAAAATAACTGCCTGGCTTTTAAAGCATCATTCAATGGGTTATTCAGGTCGTCTATTTGCAGCTTGTCATCCTTGAGTAACCGGTGGTAAGGAATTTTTGGGAAGAGTAAAGGGGCAAGGTACAGTGTGTCAATATAGATCGGATTCCTGCAAACAGATTCAATTTCGGCCTTTATGGCCTTCAGATCATGATGGAATATGTTATGTCCCGAAAAGATTCCGGAACCCATGATAAAGGATTTGAATTCGGATAAAGACGAATTATGAAAGGGTTGATCAGGTTCGCGAAATGCACCAATATCCAGGATCTTGCCGGATCTGGGATCAAGTTCGGTATCAAAGAAAACAATTTCAGGCATAGCATAGTGCTAATACATCCACCGGATCATTATCAAGAAAGATACCAAATCATAATCTGGTAGCTCAATCATGACTAAAAAAGATGTAATCGGTAATTTCATGTCAGATTTCGGTAAATAAGTATGTAGGCATATGCTAAATTGCTAATTTCTGACTACAAAAACCCAATCTTTGATCTTATTAACAGAGCTTGCAAAGAAAAGCCAAGGATTCTTCTGGCTTCATGGGTTAATATCAACGGAATACTTATTACAACATTTCATGAGACGAAAATAGGAAAAGAAGAAAAGTTATCTTGCTAATTGATTAATAATAAAAATGATAAATGTCACTTGCGCCATTATTCTCAAAGGCCACCAAATCCTAGTAACACAGAGAGGTGAGTCCATGAAATTATCACTTAAATGGGAATTTCCAGGAGGAAAAATTGAGTATAACGAAACCGCTGAAGAATGTTTGAAAAGGGAAATCAAAGAAGAATTAAATATAGACATACAAATTGTAAAAGGACTGAATCATCATCAATATCAATATCCGGATTCTCACATTTGTTTGATTCCCTTTGTTTGTTCATTTTTGAATGGCAACATAATTCTTGCAGAACACAAAACTTTCAGATGGATTTCAAAGGAAGGTCTTAGAGACTTAGATTGGGCAGAAGCTGATATTCCTGTTTTAGAAGAATTCCTATCTACTGAGATATGATGCAACTTGGATTATATGAACAATTAATAACCAAGCTCGTTGCAACTCGGTTAAAAGAGCTTGATAAAGATGTCTTTTATATTCAAGAAAACTTACTTGAAAAAGTAGAAGCATCAAGAGTGCTTTCAAGATACCTAGCTGAGGTAATTCAGATTGCACTAAATCTAATCACAGGAGAAGAAAGTGTAGATAAACAGATATCTCTATCAAACAAAATCATACTTCTTTTAAAAAAAGAACTTCAAAACTCTGATTTCGAGGAGGATCTTATTGCAACCGAGGCCAAAATTCTATCAGCCATTTTTCAAAAATTGGACGCCAAATTTTCGGATTTTGAAAAACACTTGAAAGAAATTACACCTTACACTCGGTTATCACAAAGTGAATTATTTACTGGAAATAATGCAGGCATTTCACTAGAAAGTGAAATTAAAAAAGAGATTCTTTCATCTGATAAAATTAACTTTTTGGTTTCATTTATCAAATGGACTGGAATAAGGATATTTGAAAAAGAATTGGTAGAATTTACTGAGAGAGGTGGACTTTTGAATATCATCACCACTTCCTACATGGGAGCAACTGACTTGAAAGCAATTGAATATTTGTCAAGTCTTAGAAATACTCAAATAAAAGTTTCTTACAACACAGACAATGAACGCCTGCATGCTAAAGCATATTTATTTTTAAGAAATACAGGTTACCATACTGGATATATTGGATCTTCAAATTTATCTCGCTCAGCTCTAACAAATGGTCTGGAGTGGAATTTAAAAATCACGACCAAGGAAGTTGGTCATATAATCGACAAATTTCAGAAAACATTTGATACGTATTGGGAGGATAACGAATTTGAATCCTTTGATGGTCTAAGAGACAAGGAAAAATTGCAACTCGCATTAAAGGCTGAACGCGGCAAAGATAGAAATGACCCTGTTGCATATTTTGACATTAAGCCATTTCCATTTCAGCAAGAAATTCTAGAAAAATTAGAAGTTGAACGAATTATTCACCTTCGTTATAAAAATTTGCTGGTTGCGGCAACAGGAACTGGTAAAACCGTTGTATCTGCTTTTGATTTTAAACGATTCCGACAATATTACCCAAGTGCCACTCTTCTTTTTATCGCTCACCGAAAAGAAATTCTTCAACAAGCTCAGGCCACTTTTCGTGGTATACTAAAAGATAACAATTTTGGTGATTTGTGGGTTGATGGAATGGAACCAGATAAATATGATCATGTATTTGCTTCCATCCAAACCTTAAGTAATAGGTTAAGCGGATTAGCAATCTCAAATCTATTTTATGATTTTATCATTGTAGATGAGGTGCACCATATTGCAGCTTCAAGTTATCGGCCAATCACAAATTATTTTCAACCGAAAATATTACTTGGCCTAACAGCTACTCCGGAAAGAATGGATGGAGAAGATATCTTATTGGACTTTTGCAATACAATTGCTGCTGAAATCAGACTTCCAGAAGCGCTAAATCGTAAACTCCTATGTCCATTTCAATATTTTGGAATTACAGACAGCATTGATCTTTCTAATGTTGAATGGCGTAATGGGCGCTACTCGCCAAGTGAACTGACAAACATTTATACCCGAAATGACAAACGAGTCAGGGATATTATTAACAGTCTCCAAAAATATTTGCGAGACATAAATGATGTCAGGGCGCTAGGGTTTTGTGTAACACAAGAGCATGCTCAATATATGGCCAATAAATTCACTCTTGCTGGATTGAAAGCTGATTATTTAGTTAGTAATCGAAATGAATTAAGAGAATCATTAAGATTCAATTTTATTAAAAAAAATATTAATTATTTATTCGTTGTTGATATTTTTAATGAAGGGATTGATGTTCCAGAAATAGACACGGTTTTGTTCCTACGCCCCACCGAAAGCTTAACCGTATTTTTACAACAACTTGGCAGAGGGCTTCGATTGGCAGATGAAAAGGATTGTCTTACAGTCTTGGATTTTGTCAGCAATTCGCGTCCGGAGTATGACTTTGAAGGAAAATTTAGGGCGCTTGTTGGAAAAACAAACACGTCCATTAAAAAAGAAATTGAAGACGATTTCCCCCATTTACCACTTGGGTGTACAATTGTTTTGGAAAAAATAGCAAAGGAACATATTCTTGAAAATATAACACACGCGATTTTAGTGACTAAAAACAGCTTGCTTAATAAGATTAGAAACTTCCAATACCAAACATCACTTCCACTCACTCTTAAAAATTTTATCCATTTATATCATATACCATTACCTCTGATCTATAGGCGAGGAACTTGGCGCCGTCTATGTTTTTTAGCAGGCAAATTAGATCCATTTTCAGAAACAAATGAATCTGAAATTCTAAGAGCTATAAATAAAAAGTGGTTAGCAACAAACTCCACATCATATTTTAAATTCATCCTTGAATTGGCCCAAAAAGGGTTTACAATAAGTAATCTGGAATTATCTGAAACTGAAAAAGCAATGTGTCTTATGCTCCACTATGATATTTGGCAATCATCAGAAGGGCATGATTCTCTGGAACAGAGTATAGAGGTAATAGGTAATAATAAAATGTTGGTTCAAGAGATTATAGAATTAATGGAGATCCTTTTAGACCGTATTGACTTCATGGAAAGAGATATTAAACTTTCTTATCCTCAGCCCCTTAAACTTCACAGTCGATATACAAGAGATCAAATTTTAGCTGCATTCGGTTTTAGTACATTTAAGAAAAAAAGTAGTATCCGTGAAGGTGTAGCATTTTCACCTGATAAAAACACTGAACTCCTTTTCATAACCCTGAACAAATCAGAAGAGGATTTTTCACCCACTACTCTATATGATGATTTTGCCATAAGTGATCGCATTTTCCATTGGCAGTCTCAAAACGCAGTGCATCCAGAAACTGAAAAAGGGCAATCTTATATACACCATCAAAAGAACAAGAAACGAATTTTACTCTTTGTTAGGGAAAAGAATGACGATGAATTTGGGAATACTGTGGGTTCCGTTTTTTTGGGTGAAGCAAAATTAATTGAACATTATGGGGGCAAGCCAATGAGCATTAAATGGGAGTTAAACGAACCTATGCCTCCCTATTTGTGGAAGGATTCAGCAAAAATGGCAGTAGGATAATTTTCTTTTTACGTTTCTCTTTGAGCACTTTGTCGATATGGGACGTCTACATTTCAGTCCTTCCCCCCTTTAATCCACTCCAATATCTCCTCAGTATCCGGACCTGTCTTCGGCTTCACCGATCCCACCACATACCCACTCTCATCGATCATAAATTTTTGAAAATTCCAGGTGACAGGAGCATCGAGGACGAATTTAAATAAACATTGCCTTTCATCCTGGGCCCAATTCCGGACCATTGTGACCCCCATAAGAATCAATTGCCATTGGCCCCCTATCTCTTTCCAACGAATTTTGACCTCAGGGCAGAAGGCCATGATTGCCTGTACTTTGAATTATTAGTTATAGTTTATTTCAAATATTTGCCAGTAAAGTCCTTTTAATGTCTTCTGTTTGATTTCAAACATTTGCCACTAATACTAGTTTACTGTATTTTGTTTGATTTATTGACTATCTTGGCAAAGTAAAATCAAAAAAACTTGGCAAAAGACTTCATAACAGAACAAGTTAAAAGGGAATTTAAGGGCAGAGAATCATTTTCCAGAGAAGAACTCTATGTCCTTTACAGGCAGTTTGAACCAGATTTGAAAGAACCAACTTTCAGATGGAGAGTTTTCAATTTAAAACGTAACCACATCATTACTCCCACTTCAAGAAGACTTTTCACCCTTTCCTACAAACCGGTTTTCAAACCCGAGGCTGATGAAAATGAAAGAAGAATTTTTAATACGATAGAAAAGCAATTTCCATCCCTCAAATCCTGCATCTGGTCAACAAAAATAGCCAATGAATTTATGCTCCATATTCCAGGCAAATTCATTTCGATTTTACAGATAGAAAAGGAGGCGATTGAACCCGTATATAGCTTTCTCAGAGAACAAAATTTCCGGGATATTTTTATTCAGCCGGAAGAAAAAGAAATTGAACGCTATATTTATGAAAGCGAGACCGCCATTATTTTGAAAACGCTAATATCAAAATCTCCTACTCAAAAAGTTAAAAAGGTAACTACCACAACACTCGAAAAACTGATCGTGGATTTGTATTGTGATAAAAAACTTTTTGCAGCTTTTCAGGGAAGTGAATTGGTTCACATTATCAACAACGCGTATAGTCGCTACGCTATTGATTTTACAAAACTTTTTAATTATGCTAAGAGAAGAGGCAAAGAAACTGATCTTGTAGAATTTTTATCCACTAAAACTGATATTCCAAAAAGTATTTTGAATGATTGACCTGAAATCACTTTCAGCAGAATGGATTGCTGAGAAAAGAAAAAAATATAGTAAGGACCCCAACCTGATGGAAAGCATGATATATGCTTTGTATCTGCTGGAACAACTGAAGTTATCAGGATTAGATTTCATTTTTAAAGGAGGAACAAGCCTGATTCTCCTGATGGAAGAGCCCAAAAGATTTTCAATTGACATTGATATCATCATTAGCCCCAAAATCCATAGAACAGAATTAGAAGCATATCTTTCAAAAGTAACTGAAACAAGTGCTTTTACAAGAGTGGAGTTAGATGAAAGACGCAGTTATAATGGTACTATTCCTAAAGCACATTACAAGTTTATCTTTCCCTCAAATTTTGCCAACAAGAATCAGGAAGGAAACGTAATATCCAATCCTGAAAAGGAAATCCTGCTTGATGTTCTTTTTACAGAAAACCCCTATCCAAAGCTAATGGACAGAGCCCTGGAAACGGAATGGCTTCTACAAGTTGGTAAACCCGTAAACGTAACGATGCCAGACATCAATTCTATTGTAGGTGATAAACTAACCGCGTTTGCTCCGAACACAACGGGCGTTCCTTACAATATGAATAAGGAAAAAGAAATTATGAAACAACTCTTTGATGTGGGTTGGTTGTTTGAATTACTCACGGATGTGACGGTTTTGAAAAAATCTTTCCTGGAATCAGCAAAAGGAGAAATTGCATATAGGCCGGAAAGAAAAATTAATTCCGTTGAACAGGTTTTGAAAGATACAATTGATACCTCTTTGCTAATCGCAAAAGGAGACAGCTCAAAAACTGATGATGAAAAAGCAAAATTTGATGAAATAAAAACAGGCGTCAATCAATTCAGGCACTTTGTCTTTGTGGGAAAGTTTGAAATGTTAGAAGCCCAGGTTGCAAGCGCTAAGGCAGCTTACCTGGCTGCTGTTATTCTTACTGATGACAAAGAAGAACTAAAGAAGTTCAATGCAGAAATTCCACTAACTAACTATTTAATTCCCAACGTGGATTACAACTTCCTTAATAAGCGTTTGAAATTTGTTGCTGGAGGAGAAGCACTCTTTTATTGGTTTTATACCATCAAGTTGCTTTTTCCAGATACTGAGAAGAATTATTAATTATAATTAAAACAGAACGAGAATTCCATTTTTCACGTTCCGACCTCTCCAATCATTTTGTCTGTGTGCATCTCACTCAATTAAATCTCGGTGATATTGAAGGTATTCTTGAAATGCCTGGCTATTTCAATCCGTATGCTGAAGACCTTCAGCAAAGAGGAAGGGAATTCGAAATCGGTTATTTGGTGTTTTTGAAGGAAACCGTTTCCTTCATATCAAATTCGCAATTCGCGAATTGCAAAACGCAAATTTGACCATAAAATTTAAGTTGCGGTCCTTCGACTGAGAAAACTAAAATCTTTACTTCCCTTTAATCCAGTCCAAAATCTCCACTGTATCCGGACCTGTCTTCGGTTTCACCGACCCCACCACGTGTCCACTCTCATCAATCATGAATTTTTGAAAATTCCAGGTGACGGGTGCATCGAGGACACCATTCTCTGATTTTGTGGTGAGCCAAGCATAGAGCGGATCAATGTCATCGCCTTTGACGGAGATCTTCGCCATCATAGGAAAGGTGACGTGATACTGGCCTGTGCAGAATTTCTTGATCTCGGCATTTGATCCGGGTTCCTGTTCGCCGAAATTATTAGCGGGAAAACCGACGATGGTGAATTTTTCGCCGCCATATTTTTCATACAGTTCCTGGAGCTTGGCGTACTGCGGTGTATTGCTGCATTCGGAGGCTACATTGACGACAAGGACCTTTTTTCCTTTGTATTCGCTCAGGCTGACTTTATGACCATCGATATCGGTGGCGCTGAAGTCGTAGAAGCTTTTGGTCTGAGCAAATAAAGAATGGCTGAAGAGGTAGGAGAGGCAGAAAAGGCAGAAAAGGAAAATGTGTTTCATTGGTGAAAGATAGGGGAAAAGAAATAACGAGTAACGAATGACGAGTAACGAGGAATGAGTAACGAGTAATGAGGAATGAGGAATGAGGAATGAGGAATGAGAAACGAATCGGTCGTAGAGAGGTCGATTTTGTTGCTGAGCTGGAGCACGAGGAAGAGACAAAGCAAGTCGAAGTATCGCGTCTCACCTCGCTTTGATTTTAGGCCAGGCAGGAGCAAGCCGCTGTCAATACTCTCAAGGTTGAAACCCGTTTCCTTTGCTCTTTGCCCTCCCGTTTCATTTACTTCGTAATGGCGGGATCCTTGTACTGAGCACGGGAAGGCTGAGGACAGAAGTCGAAGTATTCGATGCACTCGATCTGCTCTCCGCTCTCCACTCTCTGCTCTATGCCCTCTGCCCTCTGCTCCCTATCTTTGACCCCTTATGAAAATAGCAGTCGTCGGCACGGGATATGTAGGTTTAGTCACAGGCACCTGCTTTGCCGAGACGGGCAATGATGTCACCTGCATTGATATCAACACCGATAAAATCGCCAGCCTGCAGGCCGGCAAAATCACGATCTATGAGCCTGGTCTGGATGTTCTGTTTGAACGCAACATCGAACAGGACCGCCTACATTTTACGTCTTCACTGGCTGATGGAATTAAAGATGCGCAGATTATTTTCCTGGCCCTGCCTACGCCTCCGGGATCAGATGGCTCTGCAGATCTTTCTTATATCCTGGGTGTGGCCGAAGAATTGAGCCATCTCCTCACTTCGTACAAAGTCATCGTTGACAAAAGCACGGTACCTGTAGGGACCGCAGAAAAGGTCAGAGAATTGATGCTTAAGAATCTCTCCGCTGATCTTTTTGATGTCGTGTCCAATCCTGAATTTCTACGAGAAGGTGTCGCCGTTGATGATTTTATGAAGCCTGATCGCGTGGTCATCGGCTTGTCATCGGATCGTGCATACCAGGTCATGGAGCGATTGTACAAACCATTTGTACGACAGGGTAATCCCATCCTCTTCATGGATGAGCGTAGTGCAGAGATGACAAAATATGCGGCAAACTCTTACCTCGCTACACGGATTTCATTTATGAATGAGATTGCTAATCTGTGCGAACGTACGGGCGCAAATGTCGATGATGTGCGAAGAGGAATTGGTAGTGATACCCGTATCGGAAAACGATTTTTGTTTCCCGGCGTAGGTTATGGCGGCAGTTGTTTTCCAAAAGATGTGCAGGCACTTCATCTCACTTCAAAAGAACATGGCTACGATTTCAGAATACTAGACGCTGTGATGGATGTCAACAATCGTCAAAAACATATCCTTGCAAAAAAAATAATCGATCACTTCGATGGTAATGTCAAAGGACGACGCATCGCGATCTGGGGGCTTGCGTTCAAACCCAATACAGACGATGTCCGTGAAGCACCAGCTATCGACATCATCAATGATTTATTATCAGCAGGAGCAGAAGTAGTGGCAACAGACCCGGAGGCCATTCCAAATTTCATGCAGTTTTTCAAAGGGAATGTGTCTTACACAGAAGACATGTACGATGTACTTGAAGGTGCAGACGCACTGGCTATCGTGACGGAGTGGAATGAATTCAGGACACCTGATTTTCAAAAGATGAAAACCCTCATGAAGACGCCGTCTATTTTTGACGGACGTAATATTTATGATCTTGATGACATTCCGGAACAGGGATTTTTTTATTCAAGCATCGGACGAGAAAACATTCAAAATAAATAACACTTTATGAAGAATATCCAGATGGTGGATCTTCAGAGTCAATACAGTCAGTTAAAAACTGAAATTGACCGTCGTATTCTTTCTACAATTGAAAGTGCCGCGTTTATTCATGGGCCTGAAGTCACATCCTTCGAAACCGGGTTGAGTAAATACCTTGGCGATGCACATGTCATCTCTGTGGCTAATGGTACGGATGCATTGCAGATTGCATTGATGGCCCTTGAACTCCAGCCGGGTGATGAGGTGATTGTTCCTTCGTTTACATTCGTGGCGAGTGTTGAAGTCATCGCATTGCTTGGCTTAAAACCCATTGTGGTGGACGTCGATGACAAGACTTATCTGATGAAGCTTGAGAATATTGTTGATTCGCTTTCGCCAAGAACAAGAGCTATCATACCTGTTCATCTTTTCGGCCAGTGCGTGAACATGAAAGCATTGACGGCCCTTGCGAAAACACGAGATCTCTTCATCATTGAAGACAACGCTCAATCTATAGGTGCACGATGTCTCATGGGTGAAGATCAATGGCAGCAGTCGGGAACAATCGGCCACATCGGATGTACTTCATTTTATCCCTCAAAGAATCTTGGTTGCTATGGTGATGGTGGGGCGATGATGACAAGAGATGAAACTCTGGCTCATAAAATCAAAATGATCGCCAATCATGGTATGCAAAAAAGATACTACCATGATATCATAGGTGTCAATAGCCGTCTTGATTCCCTACAGGCAGCAGTCCTCAATGCCAAGCTTCCACATCTTGATGATTACAACAAGCTACGACGTGGTGTGGCAGATCAGTACGACAAATTACTAGGCCCGATGGGCGACATCATCATACCGGAACGTGTAGCGTGGTCAGAGCACGTATTTCATCAATATACAATCCGTGTTCATCGCGATGTAAGAAATGAATTACAGGCTTATCTCGCAGAGCAAAAAGTGCCGTCGATGATTTATTATCCGGTGCCGATGCATGAGCAGCCTGCGTTTAATAAAATCGTTCGACGTCGTGTGCCATTACTCAGCACTGAACGGATCTGCAGAGAAGTACTTTCATTGCCGATGCATCCTGATCTCACGGAGGAGCAGATTGGTTTTATATGTGGGCATATTAAGGCGTTTTTTAAGGGGTAAGCGGGGGCAAGCGAGGTTATGGCAAGGCGGGGGCAAGCGAGGTTACGGCAAGGCGGGGGCAAGCCCCGCCAATACTATAAAGAAGAGAAGGCAATTGTATTGGCTGGGCTTGCCCCAACCTGATTAAAAGTTTTTGTAAATCCAAAATTTAATTGGTTCAAGTTTTTATACCGGACAATTTTATTCCAGAACGTTCTTATATCGTGAGGACTTTGTTGCAACATTATTGCGGTGTTGAGATCGAAATAATTCCGAAGAAGAACAGTAGCCAATATGAATTGGTGTGGAATGACAAGTCGATCATTGTACAGGATCATTTTTTTGGAAATATTTCTGAAGGTGAATCTTACCTCCAGTCAAAATACGTTCCGGAAAAAATAATTCCGACACAATCTCTTGGATTGGATCATATTCTTCTTCTCTATGGTGATGAGCATCTGGAAATAACACGTGACAAAATTGTATGTCATGTGGATTTGTTTGCTGGTGCATTCTTTATGTTGACGCGATGGGAAGAAGCGATACTAAAAGATAAGGATTCTCACGGGAGATTTCCGGCAGCTAATGCATTGATTGTCAAATCCGGACAAATACTTCGTCCTGTAGTTGATGAATACACAACACTTCTTCGATACTGGCTGCTCACACTTGGATATCCCCTTAAGGAGGATACTGCAAAATATAAAGTCGTGCCGACGTGTGATGTTGATATACCTTATTACTGGCAGAGTAAACCAAAGTGGAAAATAATTGCCGGAGGATTTCGGCATCCCTTGCATTTCTTAAAGGATATCAAGCAATCCAAAGCCGTCAAACGTGGTCAGCAGAAAGATCCTTACGATCAGTTTGACTACCTGATGACATTGGCAGAAAAAGCAGACAACCGTTTTGAATTTAATATGATCGGTGGCGGACGTACACGCTACGAAGGACACTACGATATCAGCGATGAGCAGATCAAAACGCTGATGCAAGAGATGAGCAACAGAGTGCATCGGATCGGGGCACACCCAAGCTATAATTCCTTCAAAGATGCGTCGATGATGAAAAATGAAATTAAAGCCATATCTAAAAGTAGTGGATTGCAAATTTCATCCTCGCGTCAACATTATCTGCGATTCGAAGTACCTGATACATGGCGTTGTTTATCTGAAGCAGGAATAAAAACAGACAGCACACTTGGCTACGCTGCAGAACCCGGCTTCAGATGTGGCACCAGTAAACCATTTCCTGTATTTGATATTCACGAAAGAAAAGAATTGCCATTGATCGAAAGACCATTACTGATCATGGATGTGTCCTTTAAGATGTATAAAAAATATTCAGT
>JBDUAU010000418.1:0-12047 GCA_040004485.1 Saprospiraceae bacterium | reverse complement strand
GAAACTTTATGAAAACCATCAACTTCGAACAATTCATTCCCATATCACTTGATGAAGCGTGGGAATTTTTTTCATCACCTTCTAATTTGAATCTGATCACTCCGGAAAAGTTACACTTCACTACCTTAAGTGAAGTTCCAAAACAAATGTATCAGGGACTCATCATCAAATACAGGATCAGACCTATGATGAATATTCCGATGACCTGGGTGACAGAAATCACTTCGATTAAGGACAAAGAATATTTTGTAGATGAACAGACCAAAGGCCCATATAAATTATGGCGACACGAACATCGATTCAGGGCTGTAGATCATGGCGTCATGATGACTGACCGACTAACTTATAACATTGGATGGGGAATCATTGGAAATATTTTAGGAAAAATATGGGTAGACCAACAAGTGCGCGAGATTTTTGAGTATCGGAGGAAGCAGATTGAAATCATTTTTGGAATTCATCATTTGTACGCTTAAGTATAATCTCTTTCTTCTTCCGATCCAAAATCAAAATGTATAGGGTCTGAAACAGTCAAATTCCGCTATCTACAATCGTGCCTTCCAAATTATATTACGCTGACCAAAATTACAGAAAAATTTATTTGTTTGGGTGCTATAAAAATTCTTCACACCTGCTTCTTTTTGGCTAAATAGTAATAGGAATGTGTTGATAAAAGTGCCTTGGCTAGATTTTTCAGAGATAGACTAATGGTTGTCAAAATGACAAAGCAAGCATAGTTAGTTTCATCAAGATTCTGCATCTTTACTTATAAGGTTCATAGAAGGTTTTAACGCCTGGAAGAAAGTTTACAATAATAATTTATTGCGGACACTTGGAAAGGTTCGCCTAAGGTATATTTTGAAATTACATTATTTAGAAGATTAAGGTGTTCTTACACTAAACAATCCTGAAGCTATGCGTTGGTATTCAACTATTTTAATATCCGCCCAGTTTATTGCGATTGGGCTTGATGCTCATGCTCAATATAAATCCCTTTTTGGAGTTAACTCTACTGAATGGGTGTTTGAATGGCACAATTTAGATTTTGGAGGAGTAGATACAGTTTATGTAGAAAATGATACCATAATTAATTCCCTTCAATGGAAGAAGATTATGGTAAAAAACAATCACTCTGCATATGAAGGTGGTTTATTAAGAGAGGATACTACTAGTGGGAAGGTTTGGTACAAAGGTTTAGAATATTTCGGGAGTCCAGAGGATACTTCAGAGTTACTAAGTTTTGATTTTTCTCTAGAGGTGAACGATTCTTTTGATATCAGTAACATGTATGAGGGATCGGCACCGTTATATTCCAAAGTTGTAGCAACATATGATGTAAATGGCCTCAAGTATATTGAGTTTGAAAATGATTTATATTCGGGATTCCCATTTATAGAACCTTACGTGTTGATAGAAGGTATTGGGGGGATAATGGGCGTGTTATGGAAACAATATTTCGGTGGCCTACAAGCACAATATTTGCTATGTTCATATAAGGATGGCATTGAAACTAGTTACGTCAACAAGAGACATAATGGCAGTTGTAATCTTATATCCTCAATAGGTTATGGTCAGAAATACCATAATAGGATAAAAGTATATCCTAATCCCTCACAAAACTATTTATCCATAGACAATGAAGAAGGGATTTTGTTTGACAGATTTCAATTTGTGAACAACCTGGGAGAAATTACAAGGTTTTCAGAAATAGCTACAAGGATCGACATAACACAATTTCCAACCGGGATTTATACGCTTCAACTAATTTCCTCTTCCGGGGAGATGTATTCTTATTCTATTATCAAACTTTAAAACATAATGCTATAAAAAAATTTATTCTGATCATGTCATTACAGTTGACAAGTTTGTTTTTATTTGGCCAAACCAATAATAAGTTTCGGTTCTAGGTTACAACTTCACCATGGTATTTATGGCTTAATAAGCGATGATCATCCTAATCAAAATGCGCCCCAATCCTTCAACTATAAATAAGTTAAGCAATATATTTACTGAAAATCAACCCATTATACAATTATCTTTCAGAAATCTTTCGTAAATCCTTGGTTTTATGGGTGTGAAAAAGCTACCTTTGCGTCCCGCTTTAGGAAAGGTGGGTATTTCTATATTCAATTTTAAATTTTATTGCTGTGAATACATTGAGTTATAAGACCAGGTCAGTACGTAATGAAGACGTAACCCGCCGTTGGTTTGTAGTAGATGCAGATGGTGAAGTATTAGGTCGCCTTGGTACACGCATTGCCACTGTTCTCAGGGGCAAGCACAGACCTGAATACACCCCTCATACCGACACAGGTGAATATGTCATCGTCGTGAACGCCGCCAAAGTAAGATTGACAGGCAAAAAAGAGCTGGTGAAGATCTATCAGACTTATTCCGGCTATCCCGGAGGTCAAAAAGAACTGACAGCTACCCAGGTACGCGCCCGTCGTCCTGAACGTCTGATCGAAGCAGCCGTAAAAGGCATGTTGCCAAAAAACAAGCTAGGCAACGCCATGTTTATGAAACTTTTCGTTTATCCGGGTCCTGAGCATCCACACGCTGCTCAAAAACCAGAACCCCTGAAATAATCAACAATACTCAACAAGTCTAAGTACATATTTTATGGATACAATCAATGCGATCGGTCGTCGAAAAGCTTCAGTGGCCAGGGTCTATGTGTCAAATGGCACAGGTAATATCAAGGTCAATGGTCGTGAGTATAAAGAATACTTCCCGCTGTTGCATATCAGTGCTCATGTCATCGCCCCACTACTTGAACTCAATGCACTGAATACA
Source organism: Saprospiraceae bacterium (assembly GCA_040004485.1). Lineage (GTDB taxonomy): Bacteria > Bacteroidota > Bacteroidia > Chitinophagales > Saprospiraceae > Opimibacter. The sequence goes on along the minus strand of JBDUAU010000418.1, from coordinate 9,251 downwards.
TATGATATCAAAGTCAATGTATCAGGTGGAGGGTACCGCGGGCAGTCAGAAGCTATCCGGCTGGGTATAGCCAGAGCATTAACGAAAATCAATGCCGACTACAGGCCGTTGCTTAAGATCAAAAAATTCCTTACCCGGGATGCACGGGTTGTCGAGCGTAAGAAATTCGGTAAGCCAAAGGCAAGAAAGAGCTTCCAGTTTTCAAAACGTTAATCATTTTTATTTCTTAAAAAACACAACACATCCATCATGGATAAACCGGTATATAATGACTTATTGGAAGCAGGTGTTCACTTTGGCCACATGCGCAGCAAATGGAATCCTAAAATGCGCCAATACATTTTCATGGAGCGCAAGGGTATTCACATCATCGACCTGAATCGCACATCCGAATGCCTGGAGAAAGCAGCTCTCGCCATGAAAGCCATGGCACGCTCCGGTAAAAAAATCCTTTTTGTTGCCACTAAAAAACAGGCACGCGAAATCGTGGCTGCAGCAGCAAAGACAGTGAACATGCCGTACGTAACCGATCGTTGGTTAGGTGGTATGATGACCAATTTCGCTACCATCCGTCGCTCTGTCAAGAAGATGAATAACCTGGAGATGATGCTGACTGATGGAACATTATCAAGCACTACCAAAAAAGAACGTCTCACATTGACACGCGAGATGAATAAGCTCAGCAAAGTTTTAGGTGGTATCTCAGACATTAATCGTCTTCCACATGCAGTCTTCATCGTCGATATCGGACGCGAACACCTTGCACTTGCAGAAGCAAAAAAACTGGGTATCAAAACTTTTGCTATGGTTGATACGAATGCGGATCCAAACCTTGTGGATTTCCCAATCCCGGCAAATGATGACTCCTCAAAATCAATTTCATTTATCACACATTATATCACCAACGCGATCAAAGAAGGTTTAGCTGAACGTGGAAAAGAAAAAGAAGAAGTAGCTGAAGAAACAGCATCATCAGCCGACGCGAGATAAGCGCCTTGCTAAACGTTAGGAATAATTTTTTTATCAAATGACAACATTAATGAGCAATATATCAGCTACCGATGTAAAAAACCTGCGGGAAATGACCGGAGCAGGAATGATGGACTGCAAATCAGCTTTGACAGAAGCAAATGGTGATGTAGAAAAAGCAATTGAAATCCTTCGTCTTAAAGGCCAAAAACTTTCTGTTAAGAGGGCAGATCGTGAAGCTAAAGAAGGTGTTGTTTTAGCCCAGGTCTCAGATGATAGCAAGAGAGGAGTGGTGATCAGATTAAGCAGTGAGACAGATTTTGTTTCAAAAAATGAAGACTTCGTCAACCTGGCTAAAGAATTTGCACAAATAGCATTGGATAAATTTCCAGCTGACCTTGCGCATCTTCTTGCACTCCCTTATCACAATATCACCATCGCTGAGAAAGTAAGCGAACAAGTGGGTGTCATCGGTGAGAAAATAGAGCTTGCTGATTATCAGAAATTAGAAGCGCCTTTGGTCGTTTCATATATACACATGGGCAACAAAGCCGGCGTCATCGTTGGCCTTAATAAAGCAGATGCTGAATTCAAAGAAGCAGGCCGCGATGTAGCGATGCAGGTAGCTGCGATGAAGCCTGTGGCTCTGGATAAAGATGGAGTCGATGCTTCTATCGTAGAAAAAGAAATTGAAATCGGCAAAGAGCTGGCACGTCAGGAAGGAAAACCTGAGGAGATGCTTGAAAAAATCGCTCTTGGAAAACTGAACCGGTTCTTCAAGGACAATACACTCCTCGCTCAGTCTTTTGTCAAAGACAACAGCTTATCGGTTGAGGCGTATCTCAAGACAATCAATAAAGATTTGACAGTGATTGGATTCAGACACATTAAATTAGGTTGAGTCAAAAGAAAATTAAAAAGGCGGATCGTAAATGATTCGCCTTTTTTGTATCCCTTCGCGAGAATGGAAAAAAGAACAAAAGAAAAAAGCGAGTTAAATTCGTATTCCCAATTTCAGATATGGCAAAATATAAACGCGTTCTTCTAAAGCTGAGTGGAGAATCCCTGATGGGAGATCAATCCTATGGTATTCACCCTCAGCAGCTCAGGCATTATGCAGACGAGATCAAAGCCATCGTGGACATGGGCGTTGAAGTCGCGATTGTGATTGGAGGAGGCAATATCTTCCGAGGACTCCAGGCCCAGGCTACAGGCATTGAAAAAGTACAAGGCGATTACATGGGCATGTTGGCCACCGTGATCAATGGTATGGCACTGCAAAGCGCTATGGAACATACAGGAATGTACACAAGGCTGATATCTGCTATTGAAATGAAATCAATCGCGGAACCGTATATCCGTCGTCGTGCCATCCGCCATCTTGAAAAGGGACGTGTCGTCATCTTTAGTGCAGGCATCGGTAATCCATATTTTACAACAGACAGCGCCGCCGCTTTGCGTGCTAATGAAATCAATGCCGAAATCATTCTGAAAGGAACCCGTGTAGATGGTGTATACACTTCGGATCCATTGAAGAATAAAGACGCTGTCAAATTAGACCAGATATCGTTTTCAAGAGTGATCCGTGATGGCCTCGCCGTGATGGATATGACGGCGTTCACACTCTGCCAGGAAAATAACCTGCCCATCATTGTATTCAACATCAATACACCCGGCAATCTGAAGAGAATAATGGATGGCGAAATGATCGGTACTCTTGTAAAAGATTAAGGCCGATTTTAAATGGAATCAGGAATAAAAAATAGTATAAGAGAATCAGGAATATCGAATTTAGAACGAGGAATTTAGAAGTTGAATTCGAAATTTGAAATAAATGAATGTCATTTTTTTATTCTAAATTATTAATTTTCCTTCCTGGCTCAAAATTAAAAATTCTGCATTCAAGATTCTCTTTTTAATTCAATATTCAGAATTCCCTTCCTGATTCCAAATTAAATTAAGATAATAGAAGATTTCTGCTCATTGAATCAGTCTCCCGGTCGAGTACAACTCTCCCACAATAATCTCCCCTGGATTTCCCAGCAAATAAATATTTCCGGTTCCGGCAATACTGTAATCCAATTTCTTTCGCACAAAAACATGGACATCGGATTTTGATCCGTTATATACAGTGGCCACATCGCAGGGCAATTCGTAGGCATCCACTTCCATCAATGCTCCGTTAAAAATAGCCACATTCACTGCTTTCCCTTTGAGTGTCAATTTTCCGCCAACAGGTGATGTATTCCAATAATAAAAATTTGTACAGTCCAGTATAAGTTCTGCAATATTCAGTTTTCCACCCAACAAGATTCCAAACGTATCCGTTGTAATCGTATTGAGTGATTTAATGTTACATGTTTCCTTCGCTTCAATACGTGTAAGACCTGTTCCGGTGATGGTTAGTTTTGGCGGACTTGTTTTTGGATGGGTCCACAATTTTGAATTGCTATTCGTAATTATCAATTTGCTGTTTTGAACCGTATACGTCAGATCTTTTATCACCTCTTCTGTTCCGGTGATTTGAAGAGAAAAATGTCCATCTTCAATGATCTCCACATCAAATACAGCATCAAGTACTATAGAATTAAACGCGGGTAATTCAAAATTCTGAACAACCAATTCATCATCCCCTTTTCCACAAGAAGTACAAATAAAATGTATCCCGGTAAAGAGAAGAATAATAAAATAGCCGTTTCGGATTATTTTTAAGTTCATGATCTTCCTGTATAACCAATACCAAATTCAAGGAAATCAAGCACAGCTACATGTGATTTCATAGCCAATTGTACAAATAGTTTATCTCCTACTCGATGCCTGATGATAAACCGATTATAAGTTTTATTGTTAAATGCTTTTTCTGTGAGTCCAATATAAAAACCTTCCTGGAGGGCAATGCTGAATTTATTAAAAACAAGTTCTTCTTCGATATGAATTCCTGTCTTAAAATCATCAATGCTTTTGTAAGGACGATCTCCAAAATTCAATACCTCAGCCTGCGTGGCTCCATCATAGAAGATATCCGCCCCGATGCCGGGATAAAATATTCTGGTAAGTTTTCGTTTCACTTCGAATGAAAGAGAAGAAATAAAATATGATCTTGCCTGAAAAGATCGTGCATGTTTCGATCCTGCCGCAAAAATAATTGCAGCCTGAGTAGTTGGAATATGTTTCTCCAATTCAATATGGTTACGTTCATTTTTTTCACCGGGCAGGTAACGAACGCCGGTATTGAATGTCATGTAATTAATACCAAGATTGGGTTCACCTAGATTGCCATTTGAAAGATGATCCATACAAATACCTGTGAACAGGAATATTTTCCGCTGAACCTGGTATTGGGCATTTAATTCAAAATTGAAATGCAGATTGACATTTGTGCCAACAGCAACATTGTATGGATTTTTTTCCTGATCATATTTTTTATTCACAATACCCAGACCCAATCCAATCTGGTTCATGAAAGAAAATTTTCCGGCATCTACGATGTGAATTGTAAAATAGGGATACAGGCTAATTTCATGGCCAAACACCTGGTTATTGCCGAGTGTAGAATATTGAAATGCAAATCCGTACTCCGGATAATGATACACTTGTGCCCAATCACCACCTGTGGTTTGTTTGGAAATACTCAATTCAAATGAATGCACATAATCTTCGACCAGGTAACTGAAAAGTGTGTATTCAGGTAATACGAAGCCTGGCCGGTACGCGGCCTTTAAGTAAAGGTCTTTTGGAAATCCCGCCTGGCCGAAGGATGTCTTATTCAAAAGTAATAGCATCAGAAGCAGGCCGACAAACCGAAATGAAGTGAGAAAAAAATGAAAGGGTATCCTTAATTTCATGATAAATATGCCTGCTACTTGCAGATCTTTTTTTTAAAAGTAATAAATTCCAGGACAAGGATTTCTAATCAATATACTCTTCCGATAGAAATAGCTCCTTCTCATTCAACAGGATCAAAAACAGTAAATTTGAATTCAGTAAGCCCATTCAAAAAAATACATTATCAAAACAAATGCCTTTACTTCACAGTTGACGACTAATAAATGGCTTTTATTTTTTACCGTTTACTAATTGCCAATTTTTTTATTGCCAATTGTTTCATTGCTTTTTGCCAATTGTTTTATTGCTTTTGCCAATTGTTTCATTGCCAATTGCCAATTGCCAATTGTCTATTGCAATATTCTTTTCAGGTTCTTCAATGCCTTCTCCACACCTTCAATAGAAGTCGTTCTGTAATTTTCTAATTCAATGAAATAATATTTGATACCGGCTTCTTTGCTGTGGGTAAAAATATCAGCAAAATCAATAGTACCGTCACCCACCTCAATAGTTTCATGCCCTGCTGTATTAGCCATGTCTTTGACGTGAAAAGCATGTATTCTCCCCGGATATTTCTTAATCCACTGTATTGGATCTTCATGAGCAAACTTGACCCAATATAAATCCATCTCCCAAATGACCAGATCTGGATCTGTTCCTTCAAGAATAACATCCATCAGATATTTTCCATCCTGTTTTACAAATTCAAAATCATGATTGTGATAGCCAAACTGAATACCTGCTTTTTTGCAAGCGACACCAACATGATTTAAAATATCAATTAGTGCTTTCATATCCTCTGCATTCCGGTGCTCCTTGTCAACGTGGGGACATAATAACTGTTTCACACCAACCTCAGCATGTGCATCTATACTATGTTTCATAGCATCACTCAGATCATTTTTCTGAGCATCCCAGCTTTGCAGATTGACGGCCGTATGCGCACTCAGCATTTTAAGGCCAAGGTGTTTTAATTGATTTTTAAATTCTTTTGGCGTCCAGTTATAGAATTTACCATCAGCGTATTTGTAGCCCTCCAATTCTTTATATCCCATGGCCGCCAGTTTTGTGATCGTGCCCAATGGATCTTTATCGGCATAATCACGCACACTCCACATTTGCAACCCGATATGCCTCGCTTTAACCTTGTATATGTCCATAGGGGATAACATTAATATACCTCCAGTGAGAGCAGTTTGTTGAACAAAGTCTCTGCGTTGCATAATTCTTCTTTTTTATTTTATTGTTATTTCAATGCTTTATTTATACCTGATCAGATTGTCCTAAAAATATCGATGTTAAGCTACGACTCGTTCTATTCTTTTCAGCTTTTCCAGGATCGTTTCTGATATTTTTTTCTTCGACTCTACTGTCCATCCGGCCACATGGGGACTTAATACAATATTTTCCAACGAACATAATTCAGCAAAAAGAAATATGAAATCATCCGGAGCTGATGATGGAGGTTCATAAGGAAATACATCAAGACAAGCTCCCTTCAAATGCCCCGATTTTAAACCACTGAGCAATGCACTAAGCTCTACAACTTTCCCTCTTGAGACATTAATAAGTACAGCACCAGGTTTGCATTTTGAAATGAATTCCGCATTGACCATTTCCTTTGTCTCCTTTGTGAGTGGAATGTGAAAAGAAATAATATCCGAGTCTCCTAGCAAATAGTCTAAATCTACCTCTTTCACTTTTTCACTTCCAAAGTTTGACTTATACTTGTCATGAGCCAGCACCTTAACATCCCAGCCATACCAGAGTCGTGCAAATGCACTTCCATTATTTCCATAGCCGATGATACCTATTGTTTTTCCTGCTATTTCCGGACCTCGATTCTTTTCCCTCCTCCAGGTTCCTTGTCGTACTTCCTGATCAGCGGTTACCAGATTATTGGCAAGGGATAAAAGCATACCCATCGCATGTTCGGCTACGGCCTGAGCATTTCCTTCAGGAGCGCTGATGACGTGGATTCCTTTTTCTTCAGCTGCTTCAAGATCAATGATGTCAAGACCACTACCCAGACGGGCTATCCACTCAAGGGAAACAGAAGATTCGATTGTATTTCTATTGATAGCACATCGCGTATTGACCACGACACCTTTGTAAGAAGGAAGGAGAGTTTCCATTTCCTGTCTGGACATCTCCGGAGCATAGGTAGCCTTATATCCAAGCGCACGTAATCCATCCAGAAGGATAGGGTGCACATAATCAGTCACTAAAACATCTTTTTTAGACATATTTCCTATAAGGGGCTCTCTTTTTTTGCAAATAGTATCTTTGACCGATTTTTGAAATCCGACCTAAGCAAAACTGTAGATGCCCAAAGATACAAGTATCCGTTCCGTACTGATCATCGGTAGCGGCCCCATCATCATAGGACAAGCATGTGAATTCGATTATTCAGGCACCCAGGCCTCTCGCTCCTTGAGGGAAGAGGGTATCGAAGTCAGCCTTATCAATAGCAATCCGGCAACCATCATGACCGATGTCGTGACCGCAGACCATATTTATCTTCTTCCCCTCACTGTCGATAGCATCATCAGCATTCTAGAAGAAAGACAGATTGATGCCGTCCTGGCCACCATGGGTGGGCAGACAGCCCTTAATTTGGCCATTGAAGCCGATAAACGAGGTGTCTGGAAGAAATACAATGTCCGCATGATAGGCGTCGATATCGCCGCTATCGAACTGACAGAAAACCGTGAAGCTTTCCGCGATCATATGATCAAGATCGGCATGAAAGTAGCTCCGAGTCACATAGCTAATTCATTCCTCGAGGGAATGGAAGCTGCTCAGAAAATCGGATTCCCATTAGTCATTCGCCCCAGTTATACTCTTGGAGGTACTGGTGGTGGAATAGTGATGAAAGAAGAACAGTTTGAGGAAGCACTCCGCAGAGGTCTTAATGCTTCACCCACACATGAAGTTCTAGTAGAAAAAGCTGTTCTTGGCTGGAAGGAATTTGAACTTGAACTCCTCCGTGATCAAAATAACAATGTCGTGATCATCTGCACAGTTGAAAATGTAGATCCGATGGGCATTCATACCGGAGATAGTATCACAGTAGCACCGGCGATGACACTAAGCGATACTGCTTTCCAGAAAATGCGAAGTGGAGCGATCATGATGATGCGTTCACTAGGTAATTTTTCCGGAGGATGTAATGTACAGTTCGCTCAGGATCCGATGACCGAAGATATCATCGCTGTCGAAATCAATCCGCGTGTAAGTCGTTCATCTGCTTTAGCCAGTAAAGCCACGGGTTATCCAATTGCAAAAATTGCAGCCAAGCTTGCCATCGGTTATAATCTTGATGAATTAAAAAATCAAATCACTAAAACCACCAGTGCATTTTTTGAACCCACACTTGATTATGTCATTGTGAAAATGCCAAGATGGAATTTTGAGAAATTTCATGGCTCTGAAAACTCACTGGGGTTACAAATGAAATCTGTAGGTGAAGTGATGGCTATCGGACGGACATTCGCTGAAGCACTTCAGAAAGCATGTCAGTCACTCGAGAATAACCGGACTGGCCTTGGTGCTGATATGAAAGAATGGATCAGCACATCAGACATCATGGAACGTCTGGAGATCGCAGGTGATGACCGCATCTTCAGACTGAAAGATGCATTGAGATTAGGTGTATCCGAGCGCAGCATCCACAAGCTGACATTAATAGACCCCTGGTTTATAAGGCAGATTAAAAATCTTGTCAAAGCCGAAGAACGTCTTCAGTTATTCAATGTCGCTGAAGATATACCTCCCGGATTTTTCAGGGAATTAAAACAAATGGGGTATTCAGATTCCCAGATCGCATGGGTCATGCGTATCCACGAGCATGAGGTCACTCGTCAACGATATAAGTTAGGTATCAAGAGAACATACAAAATGGTAGATACCTGTGCTGCTGAATTTGAAGCGAAAACGCCTTACTTCTACAGCACATTTGATGAAGAGAATGAAAGTATTCCATCTGACAAGAAAAAAATTGTGGTTCTCGGATCAGGTCCAAATCGCATCGGACAAGGGATAGAGTTCGATTATTGTTGCGTGCATGGCGTGCTGGCCATCAAAGAAGTCGGTTACGAAGCGATCATGATCAATTGCAATCCTGAGACCGTATCTACGGACTTTGATATTGCCGATAAGCTTTACTTCGAACCTGTTTACTGGGAGCATATCAGAGAAATCATTGAATTAGAAAAACCCGAAGGAATCATTGTTCAACTCGGAGGTCAGACAGCTTTGAAATTGGCTGAAGAATTTTATAAAAGCGGAATCAAAATCATCGGCACTGATTATCCCTTTATGGATGTAGCGGAAGACAGGGGAAGATTCTCAGACAGGCTTAAAGAGCTGGGAATCCCTTATCCCCAGTATGGAGTCGCCACGGATGTTGATGCCGCTCTGAAAGTGGCTAAGGATGTAGGTTATCCTGTACTTGT
>JBDUAU010000147.1:0-3575 GCA_040004485.1 Saprospiraceae bacterium | reverse complement strand
AGATTAGATATTAGAGAAGATCCACCTACTGCAGTGTTTCCTGAACCATCTATATTTTTTGTCAATACTCTCAATCCAACGGCTGTATTAGCGTAGCCTAGTGTATTGTCTTTTAATGTTGATTTGCCAATAGCGGTATTGGCCCGACCATGATATATTTCCGTTGCACCCAGTCCTGAATTGTACAAGGCAGAATCACCTATTGCTACCATATTGCTCAGAGCACCTGCATTGTACAACGCATAATTTCCAATTGCGACATTTGCATTGCCGGATGTATCATTGAACATCGCTGAACGTCCGATGGCAATATTTCCATTTCCACTCACATTAAATCCCAGGGTATACCTACCGAGAGCAATATTATTCTGGCCGATGGTATTTGAAAACAAAGCATTGTATCCTAATGCCGTATTATCAGATCCTGTCGTATTCACATTAAGTGCCGCAGAACCTAAAGCAACATTTTCCTTTCCTGTTGTATTCGCATAAAGAGCTTCAGCCCCGATGGCAACATTATCATCGCCCGTTGTATTTGCCTGAAGAGATCGTGCGCCCAGACCAATGTTAGCTGTTCCCGATATATTGCGCATCAATGCATCATTTCCAATGGCGAGATTTTGGAATCCTTCAATATTGCTCTTTAAGGTTTTATAACCAATTCCTATGTTGTTATCCCCATCTACGTTTTCATAGAGGCTAGAGTCACCGATGGCAATCAGAAAATTTTGCATGACACTCGAATGAAGGGTCTCATAACCTATACCAATATTAGAATTGCCTACTGTATTTTCATGCAGGGCATTAAATCCAAGGGCTACATTATGTTTGCCACTGATATTGAGAGGTAAAGCAAATGCACCAATCGCTGTATTTTGACTGCCATTGAGATTTGAGTTTAATGCAAATGAACCGATCCCTACATTCTGGCGACCTGATGCATTGATAAACCCTGCACTGAATCCGACAAAAATATTATCAGAGCCCGTAGTATCACCCACAGGTAAAGTGTTAAATCCTGCACCAGTACCGATCATCAAATTTGTTGCTGTGCCTCCTATGTCAATCAGCGGAACGCCATTTGGATTCCGACTGATGGTCATCAGTTGATCTCCTGCTACTGAAAAACGAATTTTATTTTCATTAGCGGCATGTTCAGTGTCCACCCATGTATCGCCATCTGTATCCTGAATGGATGTATTTGAAAGTACGCTTCGATTTCGGTCAGCAGGATCTATTTCAGTCCAGTGATCAACATCATTTTTAAAATACCAGAATGATGATGTAGATGTATTGTAAATCAGAAGTCCTGCGACCGGCAGCACAATCGCCTGCATTTGATCTGAGGTCATGCGTGGAACCAGCATTCCTTTGTCTGCGCTTTGTATATCAAGCAATGCACTTGGATCAGGTTTTTCGGTGCCAATTCCAACATTGTTTTGGGAATAGGTGGGAATGTAATAAAGGATTATCAGGACAATCCCGGATAAAAATCGTCTCATACCTGTGAAATTTTAAGGGCCTTATTGAATCAAATATCCATCCAATGCGTGGGTGAAAAGTGGCTTATCCCATGAACGGCAGGAATGAACCTATAAGCGGCGCATCATACAGTATGAGGGTGAAGAGATTCAACCTACATTTGTCAGGAAAGGATACCGGCTAGTGTTGGCCTGATTTTCCTGTCCAATAAATTGATGAGAAAATCTCTTAAAGCGATATGTTTTTTCACGTGCATCCTGTATGCCGGAATAGCTTTGGGCCAATTGGATATCACAAAGTTTACAAAGTATAACACGCTCGACGGATTGAATCACAATCATGTGACGTCCATCACACAGGATTCCACTGGTTTTATCTGGATAGGTACTGAAAATGGCCCGATGCGTTTTGATGGTTCTTTGTTTGTTCCACTGACGATTTTGAATCCGCTTTACACGAAAAAGGAAAATTATACAGTAAAACTTTCGACGCTTGGTAAAAATGAGATTGGCATTTCGACCACTTATGGAGCTTTTGTATTGAATACACATGATTATCAGATTCACACCTTGCAATATGATGTTGATGATGCGCTTACCACCTGGGCTTACAATACCTATGATGTACAGAAAGATAAAAGAGGATACTATGGTGTGAGCACGAAAACTGGTTTTTATATCTACGATGACGACTTTCAGCCTGTCGCTTCGAAACATGTCTATGCAGTGGCAGATATCGGTACAGCCTGGATGCTGTATGGAAGGAATATCGTGCTTACGCCGGATGGCAGGTTATTTCAGAAAAACATAGAGGGGTACAATGTCTTTGATGATAATTCGAAAAAGATCCTGAAAAATCCGGAGATATATCAGCTTGACACTGCTTTGATGACGCATGATGGTGAATTGCATCTCACGTTTATTGATTCTGCCACTTTGGTATATTATTCTACACTAACGCAAAAGATCTATTTGCAGGATTTAAGCATGGGAACAAAAAAGGAATATGCGCTGAGTGAAAAGATTTCGGCTAATCTGAATTGGTTTTCAAAAATTGTAGTTTGGAATGACAGTACATTATTAATCAATGGCCGGAAGGGAGCTTATGTAATCCACATTGATAAAATCCATAGGATATTGCAATTTATGCCTGAACTGCAGCTACCTGATATTGAGGTTACTTCCTTTTACGTCGATCATGATGGCCGGTTGTGGCTTGGCACATATGCAGGATTATACAAAGAAAATAATGCCTTGCCTGTAGAACGATTTCCATTTTCAATTGCAGCGAAGACCGATCTGGTGAATATTAAATGGATGGAAAAAGTGAAAGGCAAGTGGTATGCCAGTGCATTGCAGGATGGATTGCTGACATTCAATGAAGATTTTAAACTCATGCATCAGGAAGTATTTAATGAAAAGAATGTTCCGGTGCGTCTTTCAAAAATATTGAGGTATGATGAAGATCATCTCTGGATCTGCTGCAGTGAAGGAATAATGGAATATAACATCATCACCGGACAATATACTTTACTTTATTTCAAAGAACATCCTGAATATTTGAAGAATATATCCATCCATGAAATTTACAGGGATAGGTCGGGTGACATATGGGTGTCCGGTAATAACAGCAACAGTGTTTTCAGGATTGACAAAACAGGTGATCATATCCATCTGGTAGAGTTAAATGAAACAAATCCAAAATTCAAAGTAAATCTCATCTACCGGTTCAGTGAAGATGCGCAAGGCAATATCTGGTTTTGTGGTGATGCCATGGCGCGGTATAATATCATAGAAGGCCGCGTGGATTCGCTTGTAGAAAAACTTCCGCTACAACACAATCAAAGAAAAGTATTCATCCTGCATTGCAATACGAAAAATGAATTGTGGATCAGTACGAATGGTGAAAACTGGCATACGTATACAGATGAGAAGGGTTGGACTGTAGTAGATGATCCAAAATTAAATCCAGATCCAAATAAATATCAGACGATGATCGGGGACGATCTGTATTTCATATCAAGACAAGGCAAGATCATCGCATTAAATACAGTAAGCAGGAAATACAGGATCTTATCTGCGATCGATGGCTGG
>JBDUAU010000256.1:0-12071 GCA_040004485.1 Saprospiraceae bacterium | reverse complement strand
GACTCCCGGCGGACATTGGATGGGCATCGTACGACTTGCGACACGTAAAGCAGGACTAGACATGGTAGGCACATCTGAAGCCTATACACTCACATCAATCGGCTTATTTGATAGTTTCATTAGTTGCTGGGATGAAAAATATAGAAGCAACCTCATACGTCCTGAAACGTATATCAATCAATACATTGATCCAGAATGGGTTCCTACTCTGCAGACCCCACCATTTCCGGAATACACAAGTGGACACAGTGTCATATCGACATCATCTGCTGTCATTCTAACTCATCTACTTGGTGATCATTTTGAATTCATCGATAGCACAGAGGCAGAATATGGCCTGCCTGACCGTTCTTTCCATTCGTTCCAGGAAGCTGCAGCAGAAGCTGCTGTAAGCCGTCATTATGGTGGAATTCACTATCGTGCTGCGATAGAGAATGGAGTTGAAGAAGGAAGGAAAGTGGGTGAGTATGTGCTGGAAAAAGTAAAAATGTCAGAAAAGTAAAAGAGGCAGACGAGGTAGAAGAGGTAGAATGCTTCGACCGGCAGGCACTCATCCTCGTGCTTTGGTTCGGCCTGCTTGTACGCATCCTCGTGCCACAGCTCACCAACCACAGCTCAGCAACCGGCGGAAGAGGGCAGAATGGTTCGACACATTCGACTAGTGCTCAGTGCGACGCCTGCTGGCACTCATCCTTTTGCTACAGCTCACCAACCGGGCGGAAGAGGCAGAATAGGCAGTGATTTCTCTTAGTGGCAACTTAAGTTTTCTTATGTTTCTATGTGGTAAAATTTTTTTAAAGTAAATTAATGTAATCTTTCTATGTGACTTTACAACAAGTTAAGTTTAGCCAATGGAAACCTTTTCATTTCTTATTTCACTATTTATTATTTTCCTTCGCTATTCTAAATTCATTATTCCTTATTCTTGATTTTTAGAGGTTCATTTTGGTAACCCTGTGAATGTCCTATCTTTGTTTCCAATTTAAAATAAAGATGGAATACAGAACAGAAAAAGACAGTCTTGGCCTTGTGCAGGTACCGGCAGATGTGTATTGGGGAGCCCAAACGCAACGCAGTAAGGATAATTTCAAGATAGGAGGCCAAAAGATGCCAACGGAAGTCATCATGGCCTTTGCTATTCTCAAAAAAGCAGCTGCTCAGGCGAATCTTGATCTTGAAGTCCTTCCCAAAAATAAAGCAGATCTAATCGGAAAAGTGTGTGATGAAATCCTGAAGCATAAGCTTGATGATCACTTTCCGCTGGTCGTCTGGCAAACAGGTTCTGGTACGCAATCGAATATGAATCTCAATGAGGTTATTGCCAATCGTGGTCATGTCCTGAAAGGAGGCAAACTGGATGATGCAAAGAAATTTCTTCATCCCAATGATGATGTCAATAAATCACAATCATCAAATGATACGTTTCCAACAGCCATGAGTATTGCAGCATATAGTTATCTGATCGAGCATACAATACCTGCATTGCAACTATTGCAAAAATCACTGGATGCAAAAGCAAAAGAATTTCAAAAGATTGTGAAGATCGGAAGGACGCACCTGATGGATGCCACTCCGCTCACATTGGGACAAGAGTTTAGTGGCTATGCATCACAAATCGAACATGGGATAGCTGCGATAAAGAATACCCTGAAACATCTTTCAGAATTAGCACTTGGTGGAACTGCTGTTGGTACAGGATTGAATGCACCTAAGGGCTATGATAAGCTTGTTGCAAAAAAGATAGCTCTGTTGACGGGCCATCCGTTTGTCACAGCGAAAAATAAATTTGAATCGCTTGCTGCACATGATGCGATCGTTGAGTCTCATGGTGCATTAAAGACAGTAGCTGTTTCTTTAAATAAAATCGCCAATGATATCCGATTACTTGCTTCTGGTCCAAGAAGTGGAATAGGTGAAATAAATATTCCTTCCAATGAACCCGGTTCGTCCATTATGCCCGGAAAGGTCAATCCGACTCAATCCGAAGCCATGACGATGGTGGCAGCACAGGTATTGGGAAATGACGTAGCTATCAACGTTGGAGGCATGCAGGGACATTTTGAATTGAATGTATTCAAGCCAGTCATTATTTATAATTTCTTAATCTCTGCAAGACTTATTGCTGATGCATGTCACAGTTTTGTCGAACATTGTGTCGATGGAATCGAAGCCAACATGGCGCGCATCAAAATGCATGTTGACAATTCGCTGATGCTTGTGACTGCGCTTAATACGCATATTGGCTATGATAAATCTGCGGAGATCGCGAAGAAAGCGCATAAAGAAAACACGACGCTTAAGGAAGCTGCGATTGCGCTTGGATACCTTACTTCTGAAGAATTTGATAAATGGGTGAGGGCGGAGGAAATGGTTTAGAAAGAGTAACGAATAACGAGTAACGAATAACGAGTAATGAATAACGAGTAACGAGTAACGAGTAAGAGTAACGAATAACGAATAACGAATAACGAGTAACGAATAACGAATAACGAATAACGAATAACGAATAACGAGTAACGAATAAAGGATAACGAGTAACGAATCGAGTAACGAGTAAGAGTAAGAGTAACGAGTAACGAGTAACGAGTAACGAGTAAGAGTGATGCTTCGACTAGCTAAACGCATCCTTGTGCTACAGCTCAGCAACCGAGTGAAAAGTGAAAAGTGAAAAGATGTGAGATGTGGGTCACGAGACACAATTCCATTTTTGATCCTGTTAGCATCCAATGTTATTAGACCCGGATCGCAACCAGGGAAATAATGAAATGCAAAATATTATCAACCCTGAAAGTGTTGAATAAAAATCTGTCTCTACAAGTGTTGATGTATTGGATAGATGTGAGATGTTTGCTTCAGCAATTGATTGGGAACTTTAAACCAAATTCTCTTCAATCCATTTAGCTTTCTGTTTAATCAATTGCACCACTCCATCTACATCTTTTAAGACCTCATCATTGGTGAATCTCAAAACATGAAGGCCATAGGATTTTATAGATTCCTCTTTATTCTGATCCTCCAGTTGAACTGTTTTATCACCATGTACATCTCCATCCACTTCAATCACAAGATTGACCTGGTGACAATAAAAGTCAACTATATAATTTGACAACGGATGTTGCCTTCTGAAATAATACCCAATCTTATTATCCCTGATTCTTGACCATAGCAATTTTTCAGCATAGGTCATATTTTTTCTCAGTGCTTTAGCATTTCCAAATATTTTGCCTGATGCACCGTAATGAATCCCTTTCTTCATTTCAACTGGATTGTATATAAATAAATTTAACAAAAATTCCTTAATCTCCTGCCTTTCCCCCTAAATCCCCCAAGGGGGACCCTTTTTCTGAATGATGAGATTTAAATTAAAGAAGAGAAATTACTTGCTCAACTTTTTTTGAGAATATGATAGAATAAAAATCACTTTCGGCAACAATACATTTCGCTTAGATAAAAGGTCCCCCTTGGGGGATTTAGGGGGAAAACGTGGCGGATTCTGGCAATTTATCTGAACTTCATCATGGCAAAAATGCTTCCGATGATAAGGACGATGAAAATGATCCCCATCCCCATGATGTAGGCCGTCCCTACTCCTGGCCCTTGCTCAGAATGTGCTGACAGGCTTTTACTCAATACATAATGACCACCTATAATTCCTACAATCCATATCCGAAATAATAACCAGGGACGAATGACGCCGGGGATATAATAAAGTCCAAAGGTGACTGGAATCAAAATAAGTGGGATAATAAAAGCTGTGTTCACCCAAAATGAATCCATTGATTTTATCGGGGCATGTGTCATTTTTATAAGGATCACCACAAGCATATAAAAAAACACCCACAACAATTCGGGTCCGATGAGATAGTTTGACCATTTATTCATTTGGATTTCTTTGCTGGTTTTTTAAGTGTAATATGTATTGCATCATCCTGGATTTCATATTTGTGCCCTTCAGCTTTATCACGAATGACGCGCTCACCTATGAAATTTAAAATAGGTAGGCGATCATCTAATGGTAGTCCTGTCTCCGCTTTCCAGTTCTCAGCTTTTGGCACATTAATAAATGCCAGTGAGAGTCCTCCTCCGAATTTATACGAAAATTTAAGCACGATATCTTCGCGATAAAATATAACATTACCTGCGTGTTCCTGGTCTTCGTAACCAACATGAGCGATATGCTTATCACCTAATTTTGTGAATCCGATATTCATCCATGCATCCACCATCATTTTGTCAGTGACTTCCAACTGCACCTTGATATCATTTGAGCTCATGCCAAACAGGATCAGTTTTCGCACAATCGAAAAAAGAATGTCGTCCCTGAGTCTTGTTTCAAATTCCTTGCGATGCTTATCGATGAAGTTTCTTGAGATCGTCTCTGCTTCGAGTTCAATCCGATGCATTTCTTCCTTCGCAGCGATCTGCATTTCAATAGCTTTCTCATGAGCTTTGCGGGAATCATCCTGGACTTTATCAAGATTCGCCAGAGCTGCCTGCATTGTTTTTTGAAACACATCAGCAGATGCACTATAATCAGGTTGCTTTTTAGCCATTGAGATTTTTTTGATTTGGTCTAACCCCTGGGATATGGAATCAATGCCAATTGGGTTTCGATGTAAATACGATGACGAAATAAAGAAGTGTCAGAATACCAGGGATGGCGGCTAAAATTAAAAGGACCTTTGCAAGAGCCATTTGGTTAGCTGCTTTCAGTAAAAATGAACCCACCAGCACAATGGCAACTACCAGGAGAATAAGAAACCACAATCCAATATTCCTTGAGGTGATTGTACCATCGCCTAAGCCGACAAAAAAGAAGTAGACAGGTACCAGACACATGAGGGCATTAAAAATCCAGAGAATCCAGAAGGTAGTCATACGGGAGCAATTAATTGAATTAAAGATAATCAGTATCCGGAAATCGGTAAACAGTAACCGGTAACGAGGTACAAAATATTCGGTATTCAGATTAATGAAGGTAAAGAAAGAGTTTTATTTCCGTGATGTCTTCGTATTCTGCGTTAAGAGGTCGTGAGTGGTAATATGTAATCAGTGATTTAGTGCACTTCATTTGATCATAGCCTTCGTAATTATCCGGTTATTTATCATTTACTTTTTTGTCCTTGAATTTCCGAAACAAGAATAAAAACATAATTAGAATGGATATTCCAATCATTCCCTTCGCTATCAGATCTCCAAAACGTGTATAAAATGTAATTCTTGTCTCTGGAATAATTACTCCCTTAACAGCTGCAGCTACACCATATTGAGTAGCCTGATGGATTTGGCCGCGGATATCAATAAAACAAGATATTCCTGTATTGGCACTTCTTGCAATAGGCCGGCGATGTTCTATAGCTCTCAATGCACCGAGTTTCAAATGCTGAATATGCCCAGGTGTATTGTCCCACCAACCATCATTAGTAACTATAAAAAAAGCTGTGGCTCCATTTCTTACATACCCACTTGTATACTCTCCAAAAATAGATTCATAACAAATGATAGGGCCCACAGTTAATGGTCCACCTTTGAAGACAGATCTTTCTGGTTGTTCCGTCAACCCCTCATAACTTCCTCCAAGGCTAACAATGATGGGTTTCAAAAAGAATAGAACTGCTTTGAAAGGAAACATCTCCGGTCCAGGCACCAATTTTGATTTAAAATAAACCTGGCGATCCTTTGTCCCCGACGTTAATTGAAGGGCTGAATTCTGAACATCCCAATAGGTAGTATCCTCTCTTGGACTGATGTGAATTCGGAAATTTGTATTCGCCAATTCGTCTTTTTTTAGAATGCGATATGATGTAATACCGGCTATAAGATGGAGATGCGGAAACGAATCAATAAAATGTTGAAATAAATCTACTGCCGGATTGTCAACATCACCATTAATCTGTACTCCCTCAAAGCTGGTTTCAGGAAAAACCAAATAGGATGTTGAACTATCAACACTATGTCTTGACAATTCAAGAAATCGCTGCAATTGAACCCGTTCGGGAATCGTAAATTTCTCATAATGTGGTTCGAAATTAGGCTGAATGACCGTGACTGAAACCGGTTTAGCATCACCAGGTTTCGTGGCGAACCAGAGCACCAGGGAAAAAAGAATTGGAATAAAAAATATGACAATATAAATTCCTACTCTTAATGGTTTCGCACGAAGCCATCGCTGGATCATTGAATACCCAATCACATTGAGTAAGAGTATCCACAAAGAACCTCCAAAAGTCCCTGTGTATTCGTACCATTGGACAGCCCACGGATATTCTGCTAAAGCATTTCCAAGCGTAAGCCAAGGCCACAATAAATCCCAATGATGATGGATATATTCAAAAGAAATCCAGAAAGAAATGAAAATGCCAAAGAACCATTTGAGAGGAAGACGACGACCTATTACATGAATGATAACAACAACTGTTGTCATCAAAAATGCATTTAAAAAATTGGCAATAATACCGGCAATAAATGCAGTATTCGTAACCCAGAATGTAGAAATTATATTCCAGAGAATGAACGCGTGGAACGCATAGAAATAAACCTGTCGGGGGCTTGGCCTATCCTTCTTTTGAAATATCCCATTCTCCACAGCTAACAATGGAATCCAGGCAAATGCGACTATCCATGTAAGAGGAGAAGGAGGAAATCCAAGTCCAAGCATTACCCCGGAAAGTGATGCAGCACCAAGCCATTTCCTTTTCTCAGCTTCTTTAGGAAATAAAAATAACATCACGACTGACCAGAATGACAAAAGCATGACCATGGGCCACCATCCCCAGAGTGGAAGTACAATGATGCGCCAAACTGATATTCCAAATATGACCAACAGCAACATGATAGTTACAATCCTGGGCATATCGGATGATTTCAGACCATTTATTCTATTTGACATTGATTGGCGCAGCTATCGAGCTTTGATCAGACATTAAGGTACAAAGTTCAACGTCCTGAGAAGATGTTAACTTATGGACATCCCGCTTTCATCAGCAGTAGCCTGGATAAAATGCAATCTTCCATCACCAGACTCCGCCATCAGGATCATACCCTGAGATTCGACGCCTTTCAACTTTCGAGGCTCAAGATTTGCAAGTATGACGACATATTTACCCGGCAATTCTTCAGGACGATAATGTTTTGCAATCCCACTGACTACGGTTCGCTCTACTCCATTGACATCAAGCGTAAGCTTCAACAATTTATCTGCTTTGGGTACAGCTTCTGCTGCAGTAATCTTTGCTGTTCGTATATCAAGCTTAGCAAAATCTTCGTAAGTAATATTTGGCTTTTCAATTGATACCTTTTCAGGTGCTTGCTCTGCAGGAACAGATTGAACCGGGGGAACACTTTCCTGAAGCTTTGAAATCTGTCGTTGAATCCATTCATCCTCTACCCTGCTGAACAAATGTTCTGCCTGTGACAACATATGCTTGTCTTTGATTAAATGCGTCCCTTCAGCAAGTTGATCCAATGTAGTGACCCAAACGCCTTGCTCTACTATGGGATCAAGTGAAAGTAATTTGCGAAGACGTGCAGATGCTCCCGGCATAAATGGATGCAAGCCAATACTTAATGCAGCACAATATTGCAAACACAAATTAAGCACAGCTTTTACGGTTTCAGGTTCATCCTTTTGAATTTTCCAGGGCTCATTGAACTGAAGGATTTGATTTCCTGCAGATGCGATATCCATGACAGCTTTGAGTCCTGCCCTGAAATCAAATTTTGAAATATTATCCTGGATCGTCCACATGCGATCAAAGAGATCCATCATTTCAACTTCGTGCCATGATGCTTCATCATTGCCATGCGCACCAACGATCGGTGTGTCTTCATCAAAAGCTGGAACTTTGCCATCATAAAATTTATGTGTCAATACCAGCACCCGATGAATAAAATTGGCGAGTGTTCCGACTAAATCTGCATTGACATCTGCCTGATACCCTTTCCATGTAAACTCAGCATCTTTTTGTTCGGGCATATTTTTGATCAACACATATCTAAGTGCATCAGTCTGATCAGGATTTTCATTAAGGAATTCATGCACCCAAATCGCCCAGTTACGGGAGGTTGATATTTTTTGTTCTTCGAGATTTAGAAACTGATTTGCTGGGACATTCACCGGAAGATTATACTGACCATGTGCTTTCAGAATTGCAGGAAAAATCAAACAATGGAAAACAATGTTGTCCTTACCTATAAAATGTATTAAAGCTGATTCAGGGTCTTGCCAATATTCCTTCCAGTCTTTTCCTTTATCTGAAGCCCATTGTTTTGTAGCAGAAATATAACCAATAGGAGCATCCATCCACACGTACAATTTCTTACCCTGAGCACCCGGAATTTCCTGTGGCATATCTACACCCCAATCCAGATCACGCGTCATAGCTCTTGGTTGCAGACCTCCATCTAACCATGATTTACATTGACCGAGAACATGTGTTTTCCATTCAGATGGATCATGATGTTCGGCGCCGTCCAATGCGCCTTTCTCGATATAGTCTTTCAACCAGGATTCATACTTATTGAGTGGCAGATACCAATGTTTTGTTTTTCGCAATTCAGGAATCGTACCTGTGATCGTGGAGACCGGGCTGATAAGATCAAGAGGACTTAAAGAAGAACCGCAGTTTTCGCATTGATCACCATAGGCGGATGGGTTTCCACATTTAGGACATGTGCCTTTGATGTATCTGTCGGCCAAAAACTTTTCAGCTGTGCTATCGTAGTATTGTTCAGATTCTTCTTCGATGAATTCACCTTTGCCATATAGATTTCTGAAAAATTCCTGTGCTGTTTCATGATGTAATGGAGAAGAGGTACGATGATAAATATCAAATGAGATACCTGCCTTTTGGAATGTGTCCTGAAAAAGGGTGTGATATTTATCTACTATCTCACGAGGTGTGGAATTCTCCTTCATGGCTTTGATCGTGATGGCCGCTCCATTCTCATCAGACCCACATATAAAAGCGACATCATTGTCAAGCATGCGTAACATACGAACATAGATATCAGCGGGAAGGAATGCGCCGGTGAGATGGCCTATATGCAATGGACCATTCGCATAGGGCAATGCGGAGGTCACGAGATATCGTTTGGGGGGATGGATCATAATTTGTGCTATCGGAGGGTAAAGTTAGGAATATTGTTAAAATAGACGAAGGTTGTTGCAGTTGCAAAATAGCTATAACAACTAAAGGAGGTTAACGCTCAGGTTAAGGTTGAGGGAAAGGCAGGCTAGGATAGAAAAAATAAATTACGGTAATCAAGGCGAATATTTGATTTTTAAATGTCTGTCTTTAAACATTCTATTGCTTTTATCAAAAAACGCATTCTGTATTCATTAGATTTACATTATCATGAAATTCATACTTCCAATATTTTTTTTATTGCTCAATTGCTCCTCTATATTCAGTCAGGTAAGTTTTCTTGATTCAACTTATATTTGGACTGAATGGTACCAGCATTTTGAGGATTATACGGTCAGATATAAACTTGATTCTGAACCCGTAGTTTATAATACAAAATTATATTATGAGATCCTACTTTCTCATACTCAATCCGGGAATGATTGGATACATACCGATAAATATATTAGTACTGTACCACCAAGAATTTATTGGGTGGATAATTTTGAAGAGAAGGTTCTTTATGACTTCAGCCTTGAGCCTGGTGATGATTTTGTATATCCTTTTGGATGGCAGGATACACAACATGTTGTGGCCGTAGATTCCATCACCCTGCGTAATGGAGAAAAAAGGAAGTTACTTAAACTTACATGTGAGATTCCCTACGATACTTCGTATTGGGTTGAAGGATTAATGTCTCTTAGAGGATTGTTTCTGGAGAATATTTGCGAACCTACCCTTACAAATAACCCGCTCGTGATGTGCATACATCGATATGATACTCTACTCTATCGACTGCCATATGTGGATTCCTGTTTTATTACAGTAGATAAGCCCGTGCCTTTTATGGATTCCAAGTATGTTTGGACGGAATACTACGTCACCGGTTTTGGTCAATACCAGTCTACTACACGCTATACGTTCTCATCAGAGCCCACAAATATCAATGGTATTGATTATTATGAGCGATTGTCATCATACGAACCCAGTGGACCTAATTGGGTTTCAACCGGGATGTTTTATAGAAGCGACGGAACGGGGAAAATTTATCTTTCTTATTTAAACAATGAAAATTTGATATACGATTATAGTCTTGGAGTAAATGATACCTTTCAACTTTTAATTGTTGATCATATCGATTCCATTCAACTTGAGAATGGAGAAAAACGGAAACGTCTTACCCTAAGATGTTCTGATGATGAAGATCCACCAACAGGTTTTGGCTACAGTCATTGGATTGAAGGGTTGGGAGGGGAAGAAGGTGTATATGATTCTTATGGTTTTGATGAATGTGCCTTTGATGCTGATGGGCATGAAATGCTTTGCATTCTCAGAAATGATAGCTTGATATTTGATAATCCGAATGCGGATTCATGTTGGTACGTTACAGTTTCTACAAATGATCCCTGGGAGAAAAGTATTTCCATCTTTCCAAATCCTACTAGTGGAAAAATAAATATTGTTAGCGAGAAACCGGAATTACAAATCAGAGTGTACGATCCTTTAGGGCAATGTTTAGAAATCAGTAATGATAGGGACATCGATCTTTCAGATTTCCTGCCAGGACTATATTATATCCAATTTTATTCTCCTGATCGGAAACTAATTTTTAGACGAATTCTCAAACTTTAGATTTTAATTTATTTACCTGATTGTGCCTGAAACAAGTCACGATATGATCGTTGTACATTCCTACAGCCTGCATAAAAGCGTAGATGATCGTCGAGCCTACGAAACTGAAACCTCGTTTCTTCAGGTCTTTGCTTAAGGCATCGCTTTCAGGTGATGTGGCGCGGAAGTCTTCCTTTGATTTTATTTTGGTAATGATGGGTTTGCCGCCCACAAAAGACCAGAGATGTTCGGCAAAGTCAATTCCCTCTTCCTTCATTTTCAAAAAAGCCTTAGCATTTGTGCGTGTTGCATAAACTTTCAATCGATTGCGAATGATGCGATCATCGAGTAGTATTTTCTCAAGTTTCTTATCTGAGTACTTCGCTATTTTCTCTGGATCAAGGTTATCAAATACGGCCATGTATCCCGGTTGTCTTCTAAGAATAGTGATCCAACTCAAGCCGGCCTGAGCACCATCGAGTATGAGTTTGGCAAAGAGGGCTTTATTGTCCCATTCGGGTACGCCCCAGACGGTGTCATGGTAGTGGAGATAGAGTTCGTCGTTGCCGGGCCAATGGCAGCGGGTGATTTCTTTGGATTTGGACATAGAAATTGATTTCAGGGTGCGAAAAATAGGATGTTTGTGATGATTTCAAAAGGAGTATCAATAAAAAAATATATCACTCATATTTCACTTAAATATAAATGAATCAATCGTCATTAAAACCGATGATCGCAACCCCCATTACTGACAATTAAACTTAGAGCTTCAAGTTCTTCCATTCTGCTTCTTATCGAAAAGATTTTTACCCCCAAAGTGAATTTTTTTTGCAATTCATTCTCAAACCCCTTATTTTTATCGCAGTTGAAAACCTTGAAATCCTAAAAAACTTCACCAATGGCATACTCAAGACAATATCTGTACAATCAAGAGGATCAAATAGCGAGTTACTTTGCAAAAGCGCTCAGTCATTCAGCCCGGTTAATTTTATTACAAAAACTTTACCTCGAAGGCCCAAGCACTGCTGGCAATTTGGCTAAACTGCATCCAATTTCTATTCAGGCAATTTCTCAGCATCTACGAATTTTGCGAAAAGCTGATTTAGTGACTTCCTGGGAAAAATTTCCAAATACTTTTTACAAAATCAATAAGAAAAATTTTAATAAAATGAAACGGTATTTAAAGGCATACCTGGACAAATTCTAATCTTTTTGTTACTACTCCCCAATATCTTATGAAACATTCTGCATCAGCAGAAGGTTTGTACTCCAATGGTACGCAATTAGAATACCGCAACAGCATTGGCAATCCCGCTTTTTTTACAAACTGGGGCA
>JBDUAU010000426.1:0-3580 GCA_040004485.1 Saprospiraceae bacterium | reverse complement strand
TGTTAATGGAAGCGCGGATTAAAAACTGGATCGCTCCATTCTCTGTTATACCTTTAGGAGCAATGTATTCCAGCTTGGCTTTAAAACTTTCTTTATCAATGGCGCCAATAGTTAATACAATGTCCATTCCTGCCTGCACTTTTCCCACTTCACTTTCATCGAGCTTTCCTTCAAAGATCATTTCTCCCATATTGGCTACCGAAGAAATAGTAGTGCCTTCATTAAACGTATTACTTTCAATTACTTTTCTTAATGATTTTTGCAATCATGAAACGATAAGCCCGTCAAATGCTCCATGTCCCTGCGAAAAATATTCATATAAAGACAATAACATCGATATTGTCTTTATGAATGACAAAGCCGACTGGATCACAGTTTATAAAATGAACTCCATTAAATACGACAGTACCAGCATTCTTGATGCTCTTGGTTTAAAACATACAAAAACCTTCATGCAGGATGATTATGTCATCAAATGGAATGATTTCGATGGGTATGATCAACTGAGTGCCTTTGGAGATGGCAAAGGCGGTCTCTCTTATATTTTTCTTAAAGCCATTACACATTGATGTAAAGACATTAACTTCAAAGAAATATGACAATGCCCGGGTAAATGATCGAGGAGAGTTTATTTTGACCAATACAACCGGATATGATCCGGGCCAATTGAAAGTAGCTTCAAAAACAGAATTGATATCTTAATCAACTAAAACAGAAAAAATCTTTGCAGGATGAGTCTTCTCCAATTCAATATTCTTCTTGCGGATGACGACAAAGATGATTGCCGGTTTTTCAAAGAGGCATTGCAGGAACTTCCGCTTAATACATTCCTGACAGTCGTACATGACGGAGACCAACTGATGCAACTGCTGACCGAAAAATCTTACAGGTTGCCTCATGTCCTTTTTCTTGATCTGAATATGCCCCTTAAAAACGGGTCTGAATGTCTTGCTGAAATAAAGCGACATGAATATTTGAAAGACCTGATTGTGATTATTTTTTCAACCTCATTTGAACAATACATTGCAACAGACCTTTATAGTAAAGGAGCACAATATTACATTCGAAAACCATCAGATTTTAATTTGTTGAAAAGTGTCATCTACAAGGCCTTGATTCTTGTGGCCCAAAACAACATCTCTCAACCGCCGATTGAATATTTTGTACTCAAGGGTGAGACATTGCCTGATCAATAAGTATAATATTATTTTATCAAAAAGATCGTCTACATGAAAAATGTCCTTCTATCTTATTGCATCCTTTCATGCTTACTTATAGGATGCAACAAATCTTCATCCGCTCAAAAACAAGGTCAGGACCCCATGGAGCCAACTAATCAAAACGACCAGCATAAATCAGCAAACCCCGCTCAAAAATCCAACATAATAAGACTTGTCAAACATCAGGTGATGGATACAGAAGGTACAGCGATGGTCGCCTCTACATATTTATTGCCAACTGACTGGACAGTACAGGATAAATTGTATTGGGAATATCGTGATCCTACAGTCCCTATCCGGTTTCAATCAATGATGCAGAATGCCGATGGTTCTATGCGTATCCAGATCTATCCTGATGTGAGAGCTTCCTGGTACACAGGACCTGCAGGTACAAATGGTTACAGACCTCCATCTGACATCATCACAGGTATGAAAGATTTAATCAAAGTAGAACGCAAAGGAAAAAATATCCACTATGTAGGTCAGAAAATTTTATCAGATGCGGACAATCATAATCCTTCGGCAAGACAAAAATATCAGTCTGGTGTGATCAACATAGAGTATGATGATAATGGGCAAACATACGAGGAGGAGTTTTATGGAAGACTGGATATTTCTGATATTGTCACACCCACCGTTTATGGAAATTCAGAAGCTATCATATGGGGTGCGAGCGGACTGACATCTTTCAGAGCACTTAAAGGAAAGTTGGGAGAGTCACGGAAAATTGCACAGACAGTCTCCTCATCAGCTAGATTGACAAAGCCTTTTTACAATAAGCTTGCACAGGTATTGCAGTTATTATCTGATCAGACCTATGCTCAGATCTTCCAGGCAGGACAGATCAGCAGGATCATCAGCCAGACGAATGATCAAATGATTGCAAACATAGATGCCAGCTACAGGCAAAGTCAGCAATCTGCGGATCGTATGAATGCCCAGTTTAGTGATTATATCAGAGGTGTGGATCGTTACACAAATGCAGGATCGGACGTACAACTTCCATCAGGTTATGACAATGCATGGGTAAACGACAGAGGTGAGTATATTCTTACCAATTCGACAGGTTATGATCCGGGACGGGATTATGATGGCAGTTGGAAACAGTTGCAAAGACAGAATTAAATCTATTCCAAAATCAATTGTAAAACTTTAGGTATCATTCACTTTCTACAATGATCTCATATCCTAATCCTTCAAAGGATTTTAATGTAACTATTTTAAAATGATCATTTATCTTTTTCAAATTCTCAGTACGTACAATGATATGATCACCTGTTGAAATATCATCAACCCTATCAAGGACTTTAAAATCATGTCCTGATTTTTGAAAAATAAGTTTCCTGTAAAAATCCAATTGTAAACGATGTTCGGATGTTTGTACCGGCATAAATACCATAATCGAATCAACATCTTCGATTTGCCTCAACATAGCACCTTCATGCTCGAAAGGATGTCTGGGTTGAATGTCACTTCGGATAAAGTTGATTTTTTGCCAAAGAACAAATAAAATTGGGATGAGCCAAATAAATTTCCATCGATTTGGAATTTGTTCTGACAGTTGGCCTCCGACAGTGCCAAGAATTAAAGCGAAGAAAGGAAAAACAGGAGCGTCATACCATTCGAGCTTGTCCGCCGGAATGGAGATGAGCAACATATAGCTTAAGCTTATAATGATCCATCGCAGCAAATGATTTTTGACGGATTTATTTTTTAAAATAAATAAAGCATATCCAATTGCTGCAATCAGGAAAAATATCCATGGCGCGTATGTGTTCAGAGAAACAAAATTTTTAAAATAATATCCAAATCCATGTTGGTGCCAGGGCATCACATTTGAAAACATGCGCAGATATTCTGAATGCCAGGCTAATCTGATAAACCCCGGCTGAATACTTTCCCTGCTGACATAATAAAACAAACAAATACCGGCTGTCAGTATTCCTCCCACAATGAATTGCTTTGACCATAATACTTTCCGCATCGGTGATAAAATCAAGATGATTCCAATCGGGCCAAGCATCATCCAGCCAGCAATAGATTTAGCATAAAATGCAAAAAGCACCATCACAAAAAAGATGATCGAATGCTTTTTATTCCATCGGTTAAAATGAATTGCATCCAGAACAATTATAGAATATCCAACTACAAAAAATGACATCACTGCATCAAGATCACCTGTTCGTGAAATGTGATGCCTGATAAATCCTTCATTTCCCACAAAACAAACAAGCACCAATATTCTTGTCCATTGTGAAAAGTCCCATCTCTTCAACGCAACACACATCATGATTAAAATACCTGTAACTGACAATGCAGATGGCAATCGGACCGCAAACTCAGGCCAGGGAATACATTTC
>JBDUAU010000517.1:0-12232 GCA_040004485.1 Saprospiraceae bacterium | reverse complement strand
TTTTGAAGACAATGATTCGGTATTTGAAGCCATTCGTGCAGGAGCTTCGGGATATCTCCTTAAAAAAACGCCCCCTGAAAAAATACATGACGCCATACTTGATGTTTTGGATGGCGGCGCACCTATGACATCATCTATTGCAAGGAAGGTTTTAGATCTTTTTCCAAAATCGCCTTCCCGAAGTGAAGAACTTGACAAGCTGGCACCACGAGAGCAAGAGGTTTTGCATCTACTAGTCACAGGACATAGCTATAAAATGATTGCTGAAAAATGTGGCATTACTCTCGAGACTGTGCGCTCGCATATCAAACGTATTTATGAAAAATTACAAGTGCATTCGGCGACAGAAGCTGCATCGAAAGCTTATCCGGACAGGAGAAGTTAGACAAGGGGGAGGGCCAAAAGCATACAGGGAAATTAATTTTCTCACTTTCATTTTGCTTATTGCAAATTGCTCATTGCTCATTGCCTATTGCCTATTGAGAGCACATCCCTGTTTCTCAACCACACTGCTTTATTCTCAGTATTGACTGATCCGATATAAAGTGGGATGCTGATCACAGATAAAGCTGCCCCGCTTATAAGCATGCCTGTTTTCATGGATTTACTTTTTGTAGTTAATGCGGCGATGGATGTTCCAAGTTGTAAACCTGAAAATAAAAATATCCAGTTCCGTTGATGTTGAAATTTTCTAAATACGATTAATGCATCCGGGCTGACCATCATTTCTTTTTTTAGTTTTCCACCTGACAGGCCCATGTCATCCGCCTTGCCGTTTTTTATAAACCCCGAAAATGTCAGGTAAATCGTTTCTGCCTGATATTTTGATACAGGTGTGATGGCTTGAGGAAGGGAGTCATTTTGTTGAGCACATAAAGTACTTAATGTAATGAGCATAAGCAGTAAAATGAGTTGAAATATCTTCATGGTCTTCATTATTCCGTTTGAAAGTTAAATCTTTCGCGTACTGATATTTAGTCTTGGGCAAAAAAAAGTATGAGGAAGTCATTATTCAACATGAATAACCTGGTCATGTTCAAAAATCATTGATTAATATATGTTTTACATCCTGTGAGTTGCCTCTTATTCAGTCACTCACTTCCTTTCTGTACGGATCTCTCATCCGTTTCATTTGTACCATGATTATGGTATTGATCTCTATAGCGGATTGAATGAATTTTGCAATGGATTACATCCCTCTGCCAGGAGATAGATAATCGTTATCACGCCACATCTTCATTAAACTTTGATGGCTTATGAAAAAACATTTATTGTTTTCTGCCCTTGTCTTTTTTTTGATTTCATTTCAGAATATGGTCCTCTCTCAAAATGTAGGCGTTGGTACCACCACGCCTGGATACCGTCTGGATGTGCAGGGAGATCCATCGGGCATACTTCTCACCAATGTTAATTCAAAGGTCAATTACCTAGGTAATCTGCAGATCAAAGCATTTGAAGGGACATCGATCACTGCGGATGGCTGGGGAATCGGTGGTAGTTTCATCGGGGGCAATAGAGGTGCTGATTGCATAGCCCAGGGCGGTGCTTACACAGGTTGGACGTATGGAATATCTGGTAGTTCACTCGGGACGACAGGCCATCGGGCTGGAGTATTGGGTACGGCCTCAGGTGGTCAGGACAATTATGGTGTATACGGCTATGCAGACGGAGGAGCAAATAACATAGGCGTGTTTGGCCAGAATTTAAATCTCTCCGGATATGCAGGTTATTTTGATGGCAGGGGTTTATTCAAATATG
Source organism: Saprospiraceae bacterium (assembly GCA_040004485.1). Lineage (GTDB taxonomy): Bacteria > Bacteroidota > Bacteroidia > Chitinophagales > Saprospiraceae > Opimibacter. The sequence goes on along the minus strand of JBDUAU010000517.1, from coordinate 10,474 downwards.
AACTAAGGGCGGATAAGAATCTCGTGGTGATAGATACAACATGGACACATCGGATCTGGAACTCATCAGGCATATTTGATCTCCGGTCCATCAGTGATATTCAAATGGTGATAGACCGAAATAATGCCGCAGGGACCAGTTCTTTTCTACTCACCAATGGAACAGGTTCACAGATTTTTTCTGTCAGCGAAACGGGTACAAGCAGAAGTTATGGAAATCATTATGTGGACGGAAATCTTGGAATCGGTACTACATCTCCGGCGACTAAATTACATATCCCGGCAGGTGCTGATGCCAGCTATACCACCCATGGATTTATTGAAACCGGAATCACCAATGGATGGAATATGGTCATTGATGATAATGAAATTCTGACCAGGAACAATGGGTTGGAAAATGAAATGTTTATTCAGCGTGATGGTGGTGATCTGCTTCTTTGCGCTTTAGAATTAGGATCTGTGGGCATTGGCTTAACTGCAGGGTCATCGATTCCTGCAGGATACATGCTGGCTGTCGATGGCAAAATCATCGGTGAAGAAGTGCGCATTCAGAATTCAGACAACTGGCCTGATTATGTCTTCTCGGATCATTACGATCTGCTCTCACTGGATGAATTGAAGCAATCGATTCGTGTAAATAAACATTTACCAAATATTCCTTCTGCTGATGTTGTAGAGCAGAATGGTATCCTGGTGGGCGACATGCAAAAACGAATGATGGAAAAAATTGAAGAGCTCACACTTTACATCCTCGACATGCATGAAGTGAATAAAAATCAGCAGGCTGAAATAGATCAACTGAAAGCTTCATTGGTTGAGTTGAAGAAGAAATAATACTGTTCAGGCTTTTATATAAAAATAATAATGAAAGGGTTGAATCGTATTGCTTCTCTTATACTGCTTATTGTATTTTTTTCGACTACACCCTTGGCATTTGGACATCAATTCAGTTTGAAACAAAGTATGCGTGAAGATGAAAACAAATAAGATTAATATCGTCCTGATGACTATCTGGATGATCATTTGTACAGTCAGTATTGCAAGTGCACAACAGGAATTGGAACAATTGCTAGCTGGTAAAACCAAACTTTCCGACATCATGCCGGAGGTCAATCAATTTTATAAAAATCATCCTGCCGACAATTATGGTGACGACGAATTTGAATCTGAATGGCTTCATTGGAAAAGATGGGAGTGGTACATGTCCGGCAGATTAGGCCATGGCGGTGAGTTTGTCAATATATCTGAAAAACTTATTGAAGGTTTGCGCGAAAAAGAGAACATGCCCCATGCTAAAGAAAGAAATATTAATTCGGGATGGACATTTGTCGGTCCATCGGCAAGTACGGTCTTGAATGATTCGGCCTACTTCAATGGTCTTGGTCGTGTGGACAGGATTGTCTTTCATCCGACCAATCCAAATATCATTTTTATCTGTACACCCGGAGGCGGTCTATGGAGTACACTCAATGACGGAAGCTCCTGGAATAATCTGACGGACAATCTGCCGAGTCTTGGTATTTCGGGATTTGTCATTTCGTACACGAATACCAGCATCATGTATCTTCTGACAGGTGATGGAGATTCATGGTATCCTAATAGTGGCCTGGTGGCCTTCGGATATCCAAGAAGTTGTATTGGTGTTCTGAAGTCAACTGATGGTGGTGTAAGCTGGCATGCTACCGGGGCATTTCCAAATGTCTCTGGTCCTTATGTAGGATATCAACTTGTACAAAGCCCTACAGATCCAAATATATTATTGGCTGCTACAAGCAACGGTGTATACCGAACGACAGATGGGGGCGACACCTGGTCACGCCGGTTGTCTTCACCTACGTATGATGTTGATTTCAAACCTGGCGATGGTACACGTGCTTATTCAACTCAAAAGGGCGATATCTGGTTGTCGACAGATAGTGGAAATTTCTGGTCTTCAAATTCAACCTATGATGTGAATCCAAATACATGCGGATCAAATAATGGTGGCCGAATGCAGATAGGTGTATCTCCTAATAATCCTACCCTTGTCTATCTTTTAGCTGGCCCGGTCACATCAGATGGCCACTTTTGCGGCGTGTGGTTGTCTTCAAATAGTGGTTCATCGTTTATACGTCAGTCAAACACACCTAATGTTTTAGGTTCAAAGGACGATGGCTCCGGTACTGTGGATCAATCCTATTATGATATAGCTATCGCTGTCCGGCCCGCAGCGGCAAATTCACTTGTGGTAGCCGGATGCACCATCTGGAAATCAACAAATAGTGGTGCCTCATGGAATCATGTCACAAGCTATAATGAAACAGGCAACTCACCTTACATCCATCCTGACATACATGATGTGGAATTCAGCCCACTCACTGGCTGGCTATATGCAGCTACGGATGGGGGTTTTTTCGAAAGTAAAGATTTTGGTACGACATGGATAAATCGTACTGCGGGTATTGAAACCAGCCTGATCTATCATATGGCCGGTTGGGATGGAAATATTAATAAGCTCCTCTGTGGTATGCAGGACAATGGTATAAAATACAGAAAAACAAATAGCTCTACATTCAATCACATCAGTTGCTGCGATGGATTTGATGTTGTTTTCAATCCGGACAATGGCCAACCTGCATTCGCAACTGCTAACGACAGGGAAGTAAAATTCTATAATGATGGGCAGGGTGATGGGGAAATGAACATTCCATTATATGACTATTGGTTTAAAACACTTGCAATACACAATTCTAATCCCGATACCATACTGTGCGGTACGGCCAGCATTTATAAAACAACCGATGGAGGTGATCACTGGTTCAACAAAGGAGCTGATGCCGCCTGGGCACTGACTTCGTGTCCCAGTAATAGTAATCGTTTTTATTGTGCAGGAGGCCAGACATTCGTCAATGGAGATGGTCAGTTATATTTTTCGAATGACATAGGTGAAACCTGGACATCAAAGTCAGGCAATCCGGGTTTTCCGTCATCATCAAATTGGGTTAAAATAACCGATGTGACTGTGCGACCCACAAGCTCATCAACCGTATGGGCTTGTTTCGGAGGGTTTGATGCCGGGTATAAAGTAGTGACATCAAACAATACGGGGGATACATGGACCAACATGTCAGCAAATCTTCCCAATGTTCCTGTCAATGGTCTTGCCATTGATAACGACAATGGTGTGTATGCGGGCACAGACATCGGAGTTTTCTATCGGAGTCCTTCTATGACGCAATGGATGCCCTGGTCAAATGGTTTGCCAAATACACCCGTGACTGATCTCGTCATTTTTGATGATGGCACCACAAAGAGAATCCGTGCATCGACATTTGGAAGAGGTGTGTGGCAGAGCAATCTTGCTGCGACATGCGATGCAGCAGTCGTAGTCGCCGGCGGTCTTGAAGGGATCCGACATTATGAAGCTTCAAATTCTATTTCATCTACATCCGTCGTTCAGGGAGGCATTGGAACATTTGTGAGTTTTAAGTCCGGAAATTATATCACGCTGGCAGATGGATTTCAGGCTGTCGATGATAGTGAGTTTCTGGGCTTCATAAGTCCTTGTGGACAGGGGGGCGTTCCTTCTGTTCAGAATGGAAGCGGAACCACCAGATCAGATTCAAATACATCCGTCATTGTCCTTCGAAGAATGTGGGATAAATCGGATGGCCTTCCTTATGGATCTATTGTGAATGTTGATACAAGAAACGGTCATGCAAAAATTGATTTCAGGATAAAGAAGCCAGGGAGGGTAGAAGTGTACGCTGCCAAAGAGTGGCAGGAAAAGCTTGTCACATTGTTTTCCGGAGATATACCTGCGGGACAGAAATCAATTGATGTTGATCTTGCAGCATTACCTCGTCAATTTCACTACGTGCTTTTATTTTATGAAGGACTGCTGGTCCACTATCAGGAAATGGATCTGCGTTAATTTTTATTTCGGAATGAAAAAACCAAAACGATTTCATGTAGGCAATTGCATTTGTGCGCTATTATTTATCCTGTTTTGCAATGTACCCCGGCGTTTTCGAAGAAACCGAGAGGAGAGAAATTTCGCGCAGCAAAAATTTTGAAGGAGCAATTCCTTTATAGTTTAATAAATGGTTGTGAACTTATTGTTTTACTGCTTATATATGTGATGCAATATAAACCAGCTGGAATTTCATTCGCTGTGATTTTCAGATCGGCTGAGGATTCTATATACCTGGTCAATTGTTTTTTTCCATCATATGAAAATAAGGAAAGCCATCCATTTTTAAAATCATCACGATCAAATTTGATATTTAAATCATCCCATACAGGATTGGGCGTTACGGTAAAACAAGATTCAATTTCATTAACAGGGCTATGTATTGCCACATTCAGGTCATTTAGCGGTCGCTTCCAGACACCACCATCCACTCCCAGGTAAAGGTCGGACCCAATAGCTGAAAGTTCGACAGTTTTATAGTTTGTTAGTCCCTCATTGATTTCGTACCAGGTGTTGCCAAAATCTACAGATCCAAACACCCCGTGTCCAAAGTATGAAAGCAATAAAAAATCACCATAGCTCGTCATGGAGAATGCAGGTATGATCGGGGAACTAGGATAGAATGTATGGGCGACCGGAATCCTAATTTTTTCCCAGGTGCTGCTATCTTCATGGAGTCTTAATAGAACTGTATCCGCGCTAACGTAATAATACGGACTTAGATAATAGACACCATCACAATTAAAATGAAAATACGGATCTTCTGTTTGCGGAAGTACAGACCAATGTATTCCATCATCTGAAGAAGAGAAACCATTAAAATTCTCTGAAACATATTTTCCGTTATAACTTAAATTATATACGTCCATTTGATCCGACAAATGCCATTTCATACCATGGTCTGCTGAATAATATAAATCATGAAAGGCATCTGAAATGAACATTTTATTTCCTGCACAGATTACTTTAAATATGTCAACCGATAAGGTCTGGCCTAAATTTTGCGGGGTAATTAATATCCAGTTTTGTCCCTGATCCGCAGACCTATATGCTGATCCATCCTTGATCGCTAATAAATATTCATCATCAGAGGACGAAACTTCCTGAAAGCCTTCTTGTTCTTGCCATTCCGAGGATTGTGGTGTTTTAAGATACACGCTGTAATTTGCAGTCGCCCATACCATCTCTCCTGATTTAGCAATTCCACTCACCGTAGCCCCTTCGAGATTATTTGAAATCCTTCGCAAGGTCTCTCCATTATCCTGGCTATCAAATAAAGAAGTGCCTGTTAATATGAGTCTGCCGTTAGCATAATGCGGATATTTTCCAGAAGGGAAATGGGTTTCTTTATTGAAGGTAATCCCGTTGTCTCGTGAATAATATAACCGTCCACTGTTGTCTGAAAATAGAACATACAAAAGGCTATCACCGCCGAAAATCTCCAATGGTTGGTTATCAAAAAAACCAATAAGTAGGTTTGAAATTGTATCCGTGGTCATCCATGTTGCCCCGTCATCAATTGACTTTGAAATATAACATGAATGATAAGATGGCCGGTGTTCTATTTTCCATAATACCTCGTCGATACTGCTTATGTCGTTAATATACACACCATAATTACTAACATATAGTGTGTCCCAGGTATCTCCGTCATTTGCTGATTTCATAATAATGTTATAATCATCAAATTCTATTCTTCCGTACAGTTTATGATTATGTAAATAATAATTTGAATACTGTCCTAGCCCCTGAGCCAAAATTGAATAATGATCCCCCCGATCGAATGATATTAATATTCTTGATTGATCAAAAAGATATACTGTATCTGATTTAATTAAAATCTGTTTAAATGGATTACCTACTTCCAGAATTCCCGAAATGATGTGCCAACTTAAGCCCCAATCATCAGATCTTAAAATATCAGTGAGATACCGCAAGGTGTCCTGAATAATTTCCCCATATCCCGAAGTCAAATAAAGTGCCCCTTTTTCGATCTGAATGATCTCTTCATGATAAATATTTGATGGCCCTGGAATATTTTTCCAGGAATTGGCATCATCAGTAGAATAAAATATTCCTCCCGAAGTGAGCACGACGATCGTATCGCCTTCAGTCGCGATATCTAAAGATTTGCAAGTTTTGGGAGATCCCTCGAACTGCCATTGAGCAGCTATTGATAAAGGAATAATCAAAAATGCCAGACAGACAATGATGTAAGTGTCCCGAACAACGTTTTTCATACTCAATAATTACCGAAATGCTGAGGAAAATCAAAACTCAAATTAGGTAAGTCAAATAAATATAACAAAAACTCCTTACTCCCAATAATATTCCGGCCCCCTGGTGCGAGACAATAAATAATCGGATCCGAGGCTAAAACATTCTGATTTATTTGGAAAAGGATTATCAACAACAATCAAATTTCCGGAAATGGACGAGAAATATTAGACGCGAAATTCAAATTGATATTTCGCAATCAGATTTTAATAATAAAAAATTCTGTCCTCCTATTCTGTCTTCTCCCTTCTTCTGTTTCATTATTTGCTACTGGGTTCGTTTCGCCAAATCCTTTGTAGGAAAGTCTGTTTTTGTCAATTCCTTTGTCCGTCAGATATTGATAAACAGATAAGGCACGTGCTTCACTGAGTCGAACATTATTGTCTGCTGTGCCCACATCATCCGTATACCCCCGGATCTCAATTTTCATTCCTGCATTTGTCTGCAGTGTTTGAGCCAGCTTGTTTAGTTCTGGCTTTGAGGAGGGAAGCAATATTGATGAACCACTTTCAAAAAAGATATTTTGCAATGCAATTGTTTTTTTCTCTGAAGATGTCAGCGGGATCATTTTTATATCCAACTTTCTGGAAGCTTCCTGGCTTGCTTTGAGATTAGAAGAGTGCATGATATATCCTTTTGCAGAAGCGATGAGTCCATATGATTTATTTCGATCCAGGGTGATGGTCATATTTCCTTTTTCATCTGCCTGCTGCGAATTTCTGATCGTATCCCGTCCATTGATTTCAAATATTTCTAATCTCGCCGTCACGGGCTTTTTCGTTTCTTCGTCTGTGACATTTACATAAAGGGCCTGAATAGGTTCAGATTGAAATTGTTCAGGAAGTTTGAATTCAAAAAGATCATTTTGTTGAGTAGTCGTTGATCTCGTGATCATTGCTGTTTTACCATCCGGATTTAGCGCCAGTCCTCCTTCATCAGCTGAACTGTTGATAGATTTACCCATGTTTTCCGAAGCCTTCCATTTTCCATCGATACCCAGATGGGCAACGTACAAATCATATCCACCAAAACCGTCTGTTCCATCGCGCATGAAATACATCGTGCGTCCATCAAAATGCAGGAATGGACTTCCTTCATTAAACGCTGTGTTGATAGTACCTCCTGCATTTATCGGATTCGACCAAACGTTTGGACCTAATTGATGAACCACCCAGATATCGCTTCCTCCATATCCTCCAGGCCGTGTACTTGCAAAATAGATTGTCAACCCATCAAGTCCATAAGCAGGCTGACTCTCCCAGCCTGTACCATTAAAAGCGTGTCCCAAATTTCTGGGCGCTGTCCACGCCCCATCCTGAAATTCTGAATTGTAAAGATCACAACCACCCAAGCCATCATTACGCCCACATATCGCAACGACTAAATTTTTCCCATCCGGTGAAATGGCATGGCCTCCTCCTTTGTACGATGCGTTGAAGAACATTTTTTCAACACTGGATACTCCACCCAGGCTATCTAAATGAGCCATCAACAGATCTACATGATCTTTGCTTAGTCGTGTGAATATGATAGCCTTTCCATCTATTGTCCATCTTCCGAGTTCTTCGTTGTCCGACGTATTAATTCCGGATGGTAACGGTGTAAATAAAATAGGACTCGTCTGGCAACAAATCACCAACGGAAATAACAATAGGACTAGAGTTGAAAATTTAATCATGTGGTCTTTTTTGAAAATCAAAATGAAAATACTACACACAAAGTGAAGAAAAAATATTCGGGAAGAGTCTGGAAATATTAAATTTTGAGAATATAAAATTCCGTTCTCCTGTTTTGCTTTCTACCCTCCGAGGTATCATTCGTGGCGATGGGCTTTGATTCACCAAAACCTTTATATGAAATCATACCTGCATCAATTCCCCTACTCACGAGATATTGATAAACAGCCATGGCGCGTGCTTCGCTCAGACGCTGATTGTCTTCTTCCGTTCCTTCGTTATCCGTATGCCCACGAATTTCAATTTTCATTCCTGCATTTGTTCTCATTGTCAGATACAGTTTATTAAGCTCTGCATCTGAAGCCGGCAGAAGTATCGCAGATCCTGTGGAGAAAAATATATTCTCAAGCGCTATGGTCTTATCAACAGCTGAAGTAAAAGGCGTCATCGCAATATTTAATTTTTTGACCGCCACCGTATCCGGTTGCAGATTGATCGAATGCATGATGTATCCTTCTGCTGATGCGATGAGGCCATATCCGGTATTTCTTTCGAGTGACATGGTGATGTTTCCAAGATCATCAGACCATTGAGAAGATCGAATCGTATCATGACCTGTCACTTCAAATATTTCAAGCCTGGCGTGAACAGCATTTTTTGTTTCTGCATCGTTCACATGCACTTCAAGAGCCTGCACAGGTGGAGAAAGAAATTCGTCTGGCAATTGAAATTCGAACAAATCATTTAACTGATTGTCGGTCATGCGTGTGATGATGGCCGTCTTTCCATCAGGGTTGAGCGAAAGTGCGCCTTCATCTGCACCACTATTGATCGGAGCTTTCATGTTCTCAGGTGTCTTCCATTTGCCATCAAGACCCATGCGTGATACATAAAGATCATATCCGCCAAGACCTTCATTGCCGTCACGCATGAAGTACATCGTTCTTCCATCAAAATGAATGAAGGGACTTGCTTCATTATTTGGCGTATTGATGGTGGGTCCTGCATTGGTTGCTTTCGACCAATTGCCACTCGACAATTGACGCACCATCCAGATATCTCTTCCGCCGAAACCACCTGGTCGGCTACTGGACCAATAAATCGACATGCCATCTTGTCCAAAGCAGGGTTGGCTTTCCCATGAAGCTGTGTTGAAGTTGGGACCCATATTTATTGGAGTAGTCCATGAGTCTTTCTTTCTGACAGAAACATAGAGATCGCAACTACCCAATCCATCTTTTCGATCACACGCAGTAAAGATGAGGTATTTGCCATCCGGAGATATCGTTTGTGCCGCTTCATCGGAACTGGTATTATATGGAAAGTCCTGAATAGTTACATTCATCGTGCTGTCAAATTGCGCAATGAAAAGATCATCCTGGTGATTTAACCTTCTTGTGAAAATCATTTGCTTCCCATCAAGGGTCCAGCGTCCAAGAAATTCTTCATTCGGAGTATTTATATCAGGAGCCATTGGCGTAATGGCAATTTTTACCTCCGATTGCCAAAGATTCCTTTTGCTTTCAAGTGCATTCAGATTTGTAATGGCCTTTTTGATCAGGTCAGGCTGATCCGATCCCAGGCTTATTACCATTTTATACAATTCTACTGCATGAATAAAATCGCTGTTCTCTTCATACATTCTACCCAGAGTATAAACCTGTTGCAATTGTGATAGTGTATCAATAGCAAGGGAAGCTTCAAGCGTCTTGATAGCATTATGTATTTTTCCGGCAGTGTAATAAATGTGACTTAATTGTTGACGCGGCAATGTCCATGTGGGATACTTAGCGATGAGATCATTGATCGTATTTATAGGTCCGTCAATATTCCCGGTTGCAGCGGCCAGGACAGCATCATCAAGTTCTTTAGATGACTTTGCAGAGATTTTTGGCGGACTATTCGTTCTTTGTCCTGAAAGGGCAGTGACGCTCAGGAGAAAAACAAACAGTGCAAATATTTTTATGCGCAGGTCGATGATCCGAAGATTAGAAAGAAGGACAGTGATGCCCATGTCCACGTTTGGTTTTGCGGTTCAATATAGTGGTGCGCTTTTTTCTAATCTTTTTCCGGGGGTTAAAGCTGTGATGCGCCGAGCCCGAATTGGCACTAATACTTTCTATTAATGTGCCTGAATTATGCATGCTGCTTCCTTCGACCTCCAGGGGCGATAAAAAGCCGGCAAATAATATCAGGCAGAGGATTGAATTTTTCATGTGGTATCTCATTATGGAATTAATTAGAAAGTAATGCTTTCACGACGGCAGATATTGTTTTCCCATCCGCTTTTCCTGCAAATTCTTTTGATGCTTCACCCATGACGCGGCCCATATCTTTCATCGTATTGGCGCTGAGACGGGTCATAATCGACTTAATCGCTTCCTTAAGTTCGACCTCTGAAAGCTGCTTTGGAAGATATCGCATGATCACTTCGATTTCTTCACGCTCGATTTTGGCAAGATCTTCACGGCCCTGTTTTTCGAATATATCCAGGGAATCCTGACGCTGTTTGACTAATTTCTGCAGTAATGCTATCTCTCGCTCCTGGTTCAGTTCATCGCCCACGCCCG
>JBDUAU010000216.1:0-3647 GCA_040004485.1 Saprospiraceae bacterium | reverse complement strand
GTGGAGCTAAGGGGAGTCGAACCCCTGACCTCTTGCATGCCATGCAAGCGCTCTAGCCAGCTGAGCTATAGCCCCATATTTCTAAGGACTTTTCCATAGAGGACTGCAAACATAGAAGTTTTTTACTAATAGACAGGAGCGGTGGGCGGACCCAGATGGAACGAATGTATTCTGGTATTCGGTTAATGCCTAGTTTTGTCGCCTTATTGAAAAACTCAAATATGAAGGATGTATATATAGTTGCCGCCGTGCGGACGCCAATCGGGAGTTTTGGAGGGTCATTATCTTCACTTTCTGCCACGGCACTTGGTGCTAAGGCTATTGCCGGTGCAATCGCAGCGGCAAAGATTTCTCCTGATCAGGTTCAGGAAGTGCTCATGGGCAATGTGGTCTCAGCCAATCTTGGGCAGGCTCCTGCCCGGCAGGCTTCATTGGGAGCCGGACTACCTTTCAATGTTCCTTGTACAACTATAAATAAAGTATGTGCTTCCGGAATGAAGGCCATTGTGTTTGGTGCACAATCCATTGCTCTGGGACAAGCAGATATTATTGTTGCCGGCGGAATGGAAAGCATGACGAATGCTCCGTTTTATGTACCTGGTATGCGATGGGGGACAAAATTTGGAAATGCTGAATTGATCGACGGCCTTACAAAAGATGGACTGACAGATGTATACAACCAAACTGCGATGGGTGTAAGCGCAGACAAGACAGCAGAGAAATATAGTATCAGCAGAGAAGCCCAGGATGCTTTTGCAATTGATTCTTATAAAAGATCGCAAAGCGCTACGAATAACGGAAAATTTAAAAATGAAATTACTCCCATAGAAATCGCGCAAAAAAAAGGACCTGCTATCATAATCGATAAGGATGAAGAACCATTCAAAGTGGATTTTGATAAGATCCCTGGTTTGCGACCTGCATTTAGTTCTGATGGAACAGTGACTGCAGCAAATGCGTCAACATTGAATGATGGTGCTGCAGCTGTTATCCTGGCAAGTGAAGAGGCTATTAAAAAATTTTCACTTACACCTTTAGCAAGAATTGTTTCTTACGCAGATGCAGAGCAGGATCCTTTTTGGTTTACTACGACGCCGACGCTTGCTACACCCCTTGCATTGAAAAGAGCAAATCTTAATACAGGAGATATTGATTTTTATGAAGTCAATGAAGCCTTTGCTGTGGTTACACTTGCATTTGAACAGGTGATTGAAATCGCGCATCAAAAAGTAAATATCAATGGAGGTGCATGTGCACTGGGCCATCCCTTAGGTGCTTCAGGTGCGAGGATTGTGACGACGCTGACACATATACTTCAGCAGAATAATGGTAAGTATGGCCTCGCTACAATATGCAATGGGGGAGGAGGTGCTTCGGCATTGATCATTGAGAAAGTCTAGTGAATAGTGAATAGTGAATAGTGAATAGTGAATAGTTTATTAGTTTAAGATGACAGTGAAATATCGAATAGTAGTTCAATCTTAACTAATCTTAATTTTTCTTAATGAATCTGCGTCCTCTTTTGTTTTATCAATACTTTATTCGATCTCATGCTACAACTAAGCAATCATTGTAATTCGTAAATCGTCAATCCAACTATGTTAGCTAACAAGATCAGAGGTTACATCCGGTTATTTTTTGTGTTCATCATCACGGTTCTCTCAACCTTTGCTGTTTTCTTTATCGGGATTCTTCCTGTCAATAAATATAAATGGGGTCTTAAGATCCGGAGGATGTGGTCAAGAGGTTTTATTTTTATTCTCAATTATCAGGTTGAAGTGATTGGAAAATTTCCAACAGATCGCAACTATCTTTTTGTGGGTAATCATCGTTCTTCATTGGATCCTTTTGTGAGTCTTGCTTACCTGCAAGCTAATCCGGTCAGTCGGGGAGATGTAAAGAATTATCCATTCCTGGGAAAAGGAGCTGAGCGCACAGGTATCATCTTCGTAGACAAACAAAGCAAAACCAGCAGATCTGCCAGTAAACAGGCGATCTATGATGCCCTCAAAGAAGGCAAATCCATCATGATCTATCCTGAAGGGAAAACAGGTGCACAACCATTGACGGCTACTTTTCAAAAGGGCTCGTTTGATGTGGCGGCGGAATTGAATGTACCTGTTATTCCTTTTGCCATTGAATATAAAAGTCTCGAAGACTATTGGGATCACACGGATACTATGGCGGGTCATTATTTCAAAAACCTGGCGAAGTGGCGGACGGTTGTTCGTCTTTCGATAGGCGATGTCATCTATGGAGATAATTCATGGACCCTTCTGAGACAATCCCAACAATGGATCAATGATGAAATTGTCCGAATGAGATCCGATTGGGGTGGATTGTCGCAGGGGAAGGAGACGGTGGAGGATAAGGCTACGTAGGTAAATATTTCTCAGTCTGATGTCTTGTGTAGATCATCTGAAACAGATGCTTCCAAACGGGGTTTATTCTTGCCCCGGTTGATGAAAAAATCCGTGTTACAATTTTTATTCACCCTATACTTGAGTAGATTCAATTTGTGGCCATTAGCCGTTCCCTCATTACTACCAACCATAGACTATTTTTTTGAGATATCGCAAGTGTGAAGTTTTCACTTTTGTGTCAGCCTCGTGAAGCTATTGACTAATTCACATACTGACGCAATATTTTTTATTTATAAAATTCGAAATGCTTGTCCTATGAAAAAATTCTACTTGCCAATTCTTTGCCTGAGCATGCTAACCTCAATAGTTGCATTTTCCCAAGCCGGAAGTCCGGATCCGACATTTAATGGCAATGGACTGGTATCCACTTTCTTTTTTCCTGAAGCGCACACTAATGCTTTTGGAGTTATGGTGCAGAATGATAATGCCATAGTAGTGACTGGATTCAGTGGAGTGCCTAATAGCAAAAGCATCGGAATACTTCTTAGATACCTTGAAGATGGAAGTCCTGACCAAAGTTTCAATGGAAGTGGAAAGGTCTACATTGCCTATCCCGATGTCCATTGCCTTGGCAGTGGTTCACTTCAACAGCCGGATGGAAAGATCGTCACGCTGGTAAGATTGAGCGGTCTTACCAAAGATTCGATTGCCTTGTTTCGCTTTAATCCTGATGGTACTTCTGATTTTACTTTTGATGAAGATGGGATTGCGACGCTTGACATGGGCAAAAATTATCAGGGACCTGGTTCGCTAGCTATTCAATCTGATGGAAAACTTGTAGTAGGGGGATATGTTGGAAATGCAAATGAGTCTTTTGATCAATTTTTTATTGCGCGCTTTTTGCCTAATGGCGCTCATGACACAGGCTTTGATGGAGATGGATTTGTCATTACAACAGTAGGTGAAACGTATACAAATGTTGCTTCGGTGCTGATCCAGCCAGATGGTAAAATCATCGCAGCAGGGTATGCTACATTCGATAGCCTGGAAAGTATTACTGTAGTACGTTATTTGCCCAACGGCGCTCTTGATCATACTTTTCACCAGGATGGTATTTCTCATATAACGATTGCCGGAGCTAATGCAGCTGGTACCGGAGCTATTCTACAGCCTGATGGTAAAATTGTGGTTGGCGGAAATGTCAATGTGATAAATTCTAAATCAGATTTTGTAGCTGTGCGCTTCAAGTCGGATGGATACCCGGATAATTCTTTTGACGGAGAT
>JBDUAU010000505.1:0-3648 GCA_040004485.1 Saprospiraceae bacterium | reverse complement strand
CTTCTGGTTAGATTTTTTCCCATCATACCTGTGATAGAAACGATTGAAGAAGAAGATGAACATACCGGCGAAGAAATCCTCATGCATCCAACAATCAACAAGCAAATCATCTGAACGTCATGATTTACATCCATCATATCATCAAGTATTCGCAGACCAGAAGCTACTTTTTGGCAGTACTGTTTTTCGGTTTGTGTACTTCCGCATATTGTCAGACGGGAGATGAATCTTCAAAACAAGAGGTAAAAAAGGACAGTACAACTACAGATACAACGACATCGGCCTCGTCGGAAAAGAAAGAATTAAAAATGAGCCTGGAGGTTTTTAAAATAAATCATGATCTGAAACTTGTGGCCAGAGTAAGATCGAAAGTGGAAGCTAAGTTTCAAAACACCGCCGGAGTAGAAATAAGTTTTTATAAAGATGAAATCAAACTGGAGAATTTACTTGGCAAGGGGATCTCAAATCATAAAGGTGAAGCTTATTGGATTATTCCTCTGCAAGGAAGAATTGATAGCCTGACTTCATTAGTATTTTATTCCTCAGTCAAAGATCACTCCGACTATGAAGATGTAGAGGAAACAATCACCTTCAATCCGTCCAGAATGACCATCAATCTTGAACAAGAAGATTCAGTCCGCCTCGTAAAAATATTTGTCGGACATCCTGACGAATCGGGTAAGATGGTACCTCTCGCAGATGCGGAATGTAAAGTGTATGTCAAACGTGAATTCGGGTTACTTGAAGTTACTGAAGCACAAACTACAGATGCTGATGGAAATATAAGTGTTGAGTTTCCGGATGATGTACATGGCGATGAAGCAGGCAATGTAACTATTGTCGCTAAAATAGCTGATAATGAGTCTATAGGTAATGCAGAAGTAAGCAGTACTATACCCTGGGGTATACCGACTACAGTGGATGACTTCTATAGTCAAAGGGAGCTATGGTCAGCAAGGGCGAATTCTCCTATATCACTTATTATCATCGTTAATGCAGCCTTGTTGCTGATCTGGGGGTTTATTGCTTTCATCTTTCTTGAAATCATCAGGATCAATAAGCTTGGAAAGACTAACTAATTGTTAATAGGAAATAAATACTGATTATTTATCTGAAATTCAGACCTTAATCTGTACTTCATTTGTTTAAACAGTGAATCAATCTGTATCACATAAACATAAATACAATATCATCATGAAAAAATTGATCTTTTTATTTGCAATGACCGCTTCAATTGCATTTCTATACTCGTTCACCAGTGTTTCCAAAAATGATCCCTGGGTAGTACCGGACAAGTACGTTAAAATGAAAAATCCTGTTGCAGCCGATGCTAATTCCATAAAAGCCGGAAAGCTCATCTATGAAAAACAATGCCAGTCATGTCACGGCAAGACAGGCAAAGGTGATGGCACAAAAGCTGCATCTCTGGATACAGAACCAGGTGATTTTAGTGCCAAAGCATTCAAATCAGAAGTAGATGGTGCTCTTTTCTATAAGACCCAAACCGGTCGCAAAGACATGCCTTCTTTCAAAAATAAAATCCCTGACGAAGATGACATCTGGAATGTCGTCAATTACATCAGGACATTTTGCAAAGCATAAAGAATAGAATAGCTTAAAAAGAAAGACGTTGTCTGTAGTATAAAACTACAAATGACGTCTTTCCTTTTTATATCTCTTTCGATCACTCGATCACTCGATCACTCGATCATGCTTCGACACTCACTCGCTCATCCATGTGCTATAGTTCGACAAGCTGTTACGCATCCTCGGGCCACAGTTCACCAACCGCAGCTCAGCAACCGCCAGATCACCGATCATCTGATATCAAAGTTCAGAAAATATCCATCTCTGTAAATCACCTCTCCATCCGCGATGATCTCTCCTCCATTTCGCATGTCACTGATCATATCCCAGTGAACCGTAGATTGATTTTTACCACCTGTCTGAATATAAGATTGTCCTACAGCCATATGAATGCTGCCACCGATTTTTTCATCGAATAATATATTTCGGGTCGGTGTCTGAATTTTATAATTCGTACCAATTGCTACTTCGCCAAAATATCTTGATCCTTCGATAGCAAATACCTGATCCAATACTTTCTGCCCCACTTCTGCTTCCCATTTTACAATTTGTCCCTTCTCAACAGTAAGCATAATACCCTGTACATCATGTCCGCCGAAAACGGATGGATAATCAAAATGCACAACTCCCTCTACACTATCTTCTATCGGTCCGGTAAACACTTCCCCGGATGGCATATTCGCTCGTCCATCACTATTGATCCATATTCTATCCTTTACAGAAAAACGAATATCTGTTTTTTCATTTTTATATCTGATCTCATCACATGTATTTAGAAAATCAACAACACCCTGTTGCGCTTTCCTGACATCCAACCACGCCGCCACAGGATCTTCTTCATTCAATCGACATGCATCAAATACAAAAGATGCATACTCATCGATCGTCATGCCTGCGACTTCAGCAGATGCCAATGTAGGATATTGACAAAGACTTCTCACGAGACTTTTATCTGCTGTCCGGTTAAAATAAGCCTGGTTTGCTTTAGCACCTGCAGCAGCTCTTCTTTTTTTCTGTTCCGCAGTTGCTTGCGCATCTTCATGCATATCATATGGTGCTCGTATGGCGAGATACGCATCAAAATTCTCCATGGCATATAGATGCAAAGCGGGCTCCATATCAAGTACCGAATTATGAGCCTGTTCCCAAAAGGCCGACATCTTATTTCTAAAGGCCAGATCATACTCCACTGCAACACCAGACTTTGTCGCTTCACGATGTATCTCAAGGAGTAAAGGCTCTGACAGAAATGATGTAGACACAAATAACCTTTGCCCTTCTTTCACATCAAGACAATAATGCAGCAGCAAGTCCGCATATTTTTCAAGTATTGTTTTATCCGGAGTATAGACTTCCATCATCTTCATTTACCATTCTTTTGTTTTGTAGGGATATCGTACTGCATAGGCATCACTGATCTTCGTCTTCAACATCTCTCTCAGCAAATTAATATTCTCGCCCGTAGCCGCAGATATCATGATGGTTTCAACACCATTTTCGTTTCGTATCCTGTCCTGGATCTCTTCTTCAATCTGGGCTTTAATACTTTCTTCAAGGAATGCATCATAATTCCTCTCGCGGTAAAGATCAATTTTATTCAACACCATGATCGTGGGCTTCTGCTCGATTTTTATTTCCTGCAATGTTTGATTCACAGCATGGATATGATCTTCATACTGAGGATGCGCGATATCCACTACATGTAATAAAATGTCAGCTTCACGCACTTCATCCAGCGTTGATTTGAAACTCTCGACAAGATGATGAGGCAATTTACGTATGAATCCAACCGTATCACTGAGCAGAAATGGCATCGTACCCAACACAACTTTTCGAACTGTCGTGTCCAGGGTTGCAAATAATTTATTTTCTGCAAATACATCACTCTTGCTCAAAATATTCATCAGTGTAGACTTACCTACATTCGTATATCCGATAAGTGAGACACGGATGAGTTCTCCCCTGCCTTTACGCTGTGTTACATTTTGCTGATCTATTTTTTCAAGTTTCTTTTTGAGCAGTGCGATTTTATCACGGATGATACGACGGTCTGTTTCAATT
>JBDUAU010000460.1:0-3657 GCA_040004485.1 Saprospiraceae bacterium | reverse complement strand
CACTGAAGCTAAATTTGATCATAAGCCTGTAAAGCTGATACAGGGCGACATCCTTGATGGAAGGTTGCTGCAACAAGCAATGGAAGGAGTGGATTGGGTGGTTCATCTTGCTGCAAAAGTCACTACACCATTTGCGGATTCAGATGCACATACATTTGATCAGGTCAATCATTGGGGATCTGCTCAATTAGCCTATGCTATTGAAAAATCATCTGTGTCCCAGGTCATCAACCTGAGCAGTATATCGATCTATGGTGATCATCCTCATCCTGTCGATGAAAACACTATTCCTAATCCACAATCCTTTTATGGCCGCTCAAAATATGAAGGTGAAAAACAAATAAATGTCCTCAGCCGGAACCGAAAAGTCTATACACTTCGATCAGGAAATGTATACGGTTATAATCCTTCGTACAGAATTGATGCTGTTGTGAACAGGCTACTTTTCCAGGCTAATTTCCTGGGTAAAATAACAGTTAATGGAAGCGGTGAACAACAACGAAGCTTTATTCATGTAGATAAAGTATCTAATGCTATCGTTCGTATCATTGATGGATACATTTCGCCAGGGACCTACAACCTGGTGGAACACAATCTGTCGATCAATGCTATAGCTACAGAAATACATGACCTGTATCCTAAGCTTGATATTATCCATGCCAATCATAATATCAGGATGAAGGATGTGCTCACTGCTTTGCCTTGCCCGATCTGGTCCCAGATATCCCTTCCGGCCAGGTCATTGCACGAAGAATTGTCAGACTTTAAAGGCCATTTTTCATTTTAAAATATTGGAAATCATGAGGTTGCAGGAGAAAACTCCTGCCACAGCTGGTGGTTGCAGGAGAAAACTCCTGCCACGGCTGTCTTGCCTTTGTTGGAGGTTGCTCCAACAAATCTCAATATTGCCTCAAAGCCATCAACTTTCAAGGGAAGGCTATCTGATTTAGATCTAATGGCCTCAATAGTAAGCAGAATCCAAAAGTTTAGCTTATTTATAGCTATCTTTGCAGCCCTCCGGGCTAAAGGGGCCCAATCCGGTGCATTTATTTTGATGATCTAAGGATAATTTATACAATGAGTATTAAGAAGCGAGTGTTGTTCCTTACGCAGGAAATGTCACCATATACTGATCTTACGGAAATTTCGGAGATAGTTAAAAAACTGCCTTTATATACCCAGGACAATGGTATGGAAATAAGAGTGTTGATGCCCCGGTTCGGGAGTATCAACGAGAGAAGGCATCGCCTCCATGAGGTGGTCAGGTTGTCAGGGATGAATATTATCATCAACGATGATGACTATCCGTTGATCATCAAAGTGGCTTCCCTTCCGGGCGCGAGGCTTCAGGTTTACTTCCTGGATAACGAAGAATTCTTCAAGAGAAAATTCATGTTTGAGGACCAGGCGGGCAAGTTGTTTGATGACAACCAGGACAGAATGGTTTTCTTCTGCAAAGGTGCGGTGGAAACTGTTCGCAAATTTGGTTGGGCACCTGATGTGGTGCATTGCCATGGGTGGATGACTTCTTTGGTTCCCTTTTACCTTCGGACAGCCTATAAAGATGATCCTCTTTTTAAGAAGAGTAAAATCGTTTATTCAGTATATAATGAAAGTTTGGAATCGAATTTCAATAAAGATTTCTTTACCAAAGCTTCCATCAATAATCTTCAACCGAAAGACCTGCTGGCATACCAAAACGGCACGGGAGACGTTAAGCTACACAAAGGCGCCATGGAGTATGCAGATGCTTTAATACAGGGTGCAAAAAAACTTGACGCCACGCTGGCCAAAGAGATGAAAGCCATGAATAAACCTTCACTTTCTTATCACGACATGGACAGCTATTTGCCTGCTTATTTCGATTTCTACAAAGGGCTGATGAATTAAACGATTCAGCTGAGTAACCCAGGATTTTCATATGGCATTATACAAAAGACTTCTTTTTGTCCTGACTTTATTGGTTTTCGTACTTGCATCCTGCACAAAACCTGTTCTCATCGGGTCTGATTTTCTTGAAGACGAGAAAGCATCATTGAAGTTTAAAGACGATTTTTCTTTATCCTTTTTTACGGAGAAGACCGACAGTGTCATCGTACATAGTGCAGATGTCACCAGTCAGCTTTACACGTATCTCCTTGGAGAACTTAATGATCCTTTTTTCGGGAAAGCAACAGCTGAAATATATGCTCAGCCTATCTTACCTACTGTTGGCACAGTACTCCTCGGAGCTACTTTAGATTCGGTCGTTTTGGAATTAACATATGATACGTTGGGAAACTATGGTTCCCTTACAGATCCGGTGACTATTGAAGTATACAGAATGCTTGAACGTCCTGATTTTAATACAGATTACTATTCTAATCAGAGGTTTCTTTCGAATTCGGATTCATTGGGATCCCGCACCTTTGTGCCCAGACCAAAAGACAGTGTAACTGTGATAAGACCTTCAGATACGCTTAAATTGGCACCTCACATCAGGATTCCATTGCGAACACTTCTATTCAGTGATATTACTTCACAGGATTCTATTGTATATCAGCATCTGGATAGTTTTCTTACCTATTTCAATGGCCTCTATATCAAAATGACAAATGCGAACAATACAATGCTTGGCCTCGATTTAGTCAATTCTGTGAGTGGCTTATCATTCTATTACACCAAAGATGGGTCGGTGGACAAGGAATTCAAATTTGTATTTACCGCTGCAAGTGTAAAAGCTGTTCACTTTGAAAATGATTATTCCGGAACTGCCGTACAGGCAGCTCTGGCTCCTGAACCTGAAAATGATTATTGGTATGTTCAGGGCATGTCCGGCGTAAGGACAAAAATGATAGTTGATGGCCTCCCTGATCTTGGTAATGCGATCATAAATGAAGCTGATTTGGAAGTGTATTGTTCTTTTCCTGATGGGGATGATCCTTTGCTTTTTCCACCTCTTCCCTTTCTCGTGACCCAGTTCAGAACAGATACTTCGATCGCTAATTCATTGGATGTGAATATTGGCCTGGCCAGGGCTTCAGGAAATTTTTACAGTACAACCTATGAAGCCATTTATGGAGGGGTTGTTCATAAGGCATCTGATGGTCCTCCTGCCATTTATAAGTATGAGATGAAGGTCACGTCCCAGATCAAAGATATCTTCGAAGGGAAAAAGGAAAATATCATATATTTCAACCCGATTGATAAGGGAAATCAACCTGGCAGATCGATCATGTTTGGCCCAGGAAATCCTTTATATGCCCCCAGACTGAGAGTATATTATACTGCTTTATAGATATCAGTTTCGTTAGTTAAGGGCTTTTATTCAAATCTTAATTAGCCTAAATGATGTTTCCCAAACCAGGAATAAATAAAGACTTGTCCGGCATCATAATTGTTGACTTAGATTAATGCATTGATCTTATGTGTGGAATCGTTGGATATATTGGCCATCGCCCTGCTTATCAGGTGCTGATGCAAGGTTTGAAGCAACTGGAATATCGTGGATATGACAGCGCCGGTGTTGCTTTGCTAAATTCTAAAATGACTGTATTCAAGAAGAAAGGGAAAGTATCTCAACTTGAGGAATTCGTAGGTGATCAAAAATTGACAGCTACAGCCGGCATGGGTCATACCCGTTGGGCTACACATGGTGAACCAAATGATATCAATGCG
>JBDUAU010000608.1:0-3669 GCA_040004485.1 Saprospiraceae bacterium | reverse complement strand
AATGTAAATGGCGTTTGCTGATTTATTCATAGGTGCAAAGTACCGTATTTTTTTGCTGATAGATCAGGTACCTGAGCCTGGATTTCCTTTGTTTCTTTTTATAGCTCTACTATGCCCCATGTCTTTATATTTGTCCTTTCGAAAAAGGACAGGCATTCATGACCCGAGCAGAAATCACTCTTCCAGGTTAACATGAGCATGTTCTCAACAAGTTCGAATCCAGCGAATTAGATGAAATCAATTCATTCAAAAATAACTGCAGCCAGTTTATTGGTCACCCTGGGAATAGTCTTTGGTGACATTGGAACTTCTCCTTTGTACGTGATGACAGCAATATTGGGGAAGAATACGATCACTGAGGAATTAGTTTTGGGAGGCCTTTCATGTATTGTTTGGACATTGACATTACAGGCAACATTTAAATACATGGTGCTGACCTTACAGGCAGATAATCATGGAGAAGGTGGTATTTTTTCACTTTATGCATTAATTCGGAGGATGGCCCCAAAATGGGCTATCTACGTCGCAATGGTAGGTTGCTCTGCCTTATTAGCCGATGGAATCATCACGCCTTCAATATCACTCACGGCTTCAATTGAAGGGCTTAAAGTAATCAATGATAATTTCCCGGTTGTCCCGATTGTAATCATTATTTTAATAGGGCTATTCACATTTCAACAATTTGGAACAGAAAGAGTGGGAAAATCTTTTGGGCCGATTATGTTGGTTTGGTTTTCGATGCTTACGCTCTGGGGATTGATTTCAATGGGACACGACTGGAGCGTCATTAAAGCATTAAATCCATATTATGCGTATCACATCCTGACAACGCATGAAAGCGCCTGGCTCATCGTCGGCGCTGTTTTCTTATGTGTGACAGGAGCAGAAGCACTTTACTCAGATCTTGGTCATGTGGGTAAGACAAATATCAGAATCACGTGGGGTCTGGTGAAGACATCTTTAATCATTAATTATTTTGGCCAGGGAGCCTGGGCACTTACCACGCTAAGTGGTCAGACACTACAGGGGGCAAATCCTTTTTTTGAAATTATGCCAAAATGGTTTGTGATTTATGGTGTGTTGATTGCAGTCATGGCCTCCGTTGTAGCAAGCCAGGCATTGATCAGTGGCTCCTTTTCATTGATCAATGAAGCTATTAAATTAGATACCTGGTTTCGGGTGCTCATCCGTTATCCTAGCCGTTATCGCCAACAACTCTTTATCCCGCTCATCAATCACATCTTGTTTATCGGCGCGGTGTTTATTGTTCTTTATTTCAGAGAAAGTAGAAATATGGAAGCTGCTTATGGTATAGCCATTACCATTGCTATGTTAGCTACGACATTGCTACTAGTCTTTTTTCTGCGACGCAAACTGCACTGGAGCTGGATTCCAATAGGTCTGGTGACATCTTTATTCCTCTCCGTAGAAGGATTATTTTTTGTTGGCAATGTCCAGAAAATTGCCCACGGTGCGGGAATTACTTTAATCCTGATGACACTTTTTTTCCTGGTGATGATCATTCATTACCAGGCAAAACATGTCCTGCTGCGTAAGCGGAAGTTTGTCGATGTTCATCAATATGAAGATATCATCACAGCAGTAAGCGAGGATAAGGACATTCCTAAGTTTGCTACGAATATTGTCTATCTCACAAGTTCCTATTCTGTCTACCGGATGGAAAAACAAATACTTAAGTCTATTTATCAAAAACAGCCAAAGCGTGCTGATGCCTATTGGTTACTACACTTTAATGAAACTGAAACTCCATTTCAACAGGAATATAATTTTCACGAAATGGTGAAGGACAAAATTTTCAGGATTGATTTCAACCTTGGATATAAAGTCAAGCCCAATGTCCGTGAAATGTTCACTTCAGCTGTTGAAGATCTATCAAATAAAGGCATCGTCAATCTGACTAACCGATATGATAGCCTCAAAAAATATGATGTGGATGCTGACTTCCTTTTTATAGTCATGCGGAATACTTTAAATCTTGATTCTGACAGCCCAATCATTGAAATATTCCTGCTAAATGCCTATGGAATCATCCAAAAGATAGAAGAACCACCGGAACAATATCTGGGTATCGATCGCAATTCACTCCTGGTCGAATATATCGCGTTAAAATAAAACCGCAGATTACACACCACAGATTAATCAGATTAATCTGATTGGGACTTTATTTTGCTTTTTGCTTTGCCTCAACGTTTCTTCGTAAAGGCGGTATCTACGCAGTGCTCGAATTGCTAATTGTTTTTTGCCAATTGCTTACGGTTGCTGAGCTGTAGCACGAGGTTGAGTTTAGCTGGTCGAAGCATTGCCAATTGAATTATGCGCTCAATTTCATCCATTGAAGGATAGCCTTGGCAGGTTCTAATGATGTAATGATGACATCATGTGTTTCGCCTGTATTCATCATGATGAAATCTCCGGCAGCCATACGGACTAAATGGGAACTTCCTTGTGCATCCGTGATATGACATTCACACGTGCCTTCGAGCAGGATGAAACTTTCTACAATATCCGTATGCACTTCTTCAGCTATATACTCTTTGACCCAGGCGACAAATAATTCACGCTGTGGAGAGGATTCCAAACTGTGAAGATAGATGCCATCAAAATCCTTAGGTGGATTAATTCCTTCGACCACTTCCTTCCAGTCCATCCAGTTGGATGTCTTATCCAGTATGGGCAGGTTATCAAGGTTCAATGTTTCACGGTTCCTTTTATTGGAATCCAACGATTTGATCTTATCGAGTATCTTATTTTTTAATTTAGGATCAGGTGATACAGCATGTGCTGCAACAAAACGAAGTATGGCATCTTCAGTTTGTTGAATTTCTATGTTAGTCGGGGAGGAAGTGTCTTCCAGCCATTGACCAATGTCACTTTTGAGAATATCGTTTTTCTTTTTCAAGTCCTACAAAAATAGATTTAATTGTAATATGCCCTCAACTCTTTCAATGCCAGCCTGGTACGCGATTTGACTGTGCCTAATGGGATGCCCGTATGATCAGCTATTTCCTGTTGCGTATATCCTTCGAAATACATCAACTCGATCATCTCTCGACACACCGGAGTAAGCTTTTCCACAAGTTGTCTGAGACCCAGCGTGTCGATCAGTGGAAGGGATACGACTTGACCCATATGCTCACCTACGAGATTTTCAATGTTTTGGTTTTTCTGCTTTTGGTTAAAATATTTAGATCTTTTAAAATCAATTGCGGTATTTCGTGCAATATTGAATAACCAGGTAGCCACTTTACCCTTTTTAGGGTCATAATGGGCTATATTCTGCCAAACCTTAACAAAACAATCCTGGAGGAGGTTTTCAGCATCCTCCTGGTCGGCCACTATTCTGTAGATGATCCCAAATAAGACTGCGGAATACGAATCATATAAAATCTGAAACGAATTCTCATCCCCGGATTGCAGTGCGAGAATGAGTTGAGCTTGTGCATCCAGTATGCCGTTCTCCATTTTTTTTGAATGAGAATAAACCGTGCTTGAATTATAAGGATTGGCAGGCGAATGATAGTCTTAAAATTATAAATTTTCATTGATGATATTTCAAAAAGATGACGACTTCGTTAATCTTTTCAACCGTGTAAAATGACCCAAAAATTGCAAAACGGTCTTTCTGCTTTTATGGTGGGATGATTCAAT
>JBDUAU010000655.1:0-3675 GCA_040004485.1 Saprospiraceae bacterium | reverse complement strand
GTTGGAAGCCACTCAGGATGCTCTACGCTCCGAAGCAGTGTCACGCCTGGCAGCTTGCTTCAAAACGCTGTTAGGTAGCCGAGCGGGCGCGCAGTGATTGTAGAAGTTCTATCTTGGACAGCGCTGCTGTTCTCAATAGTTCCGGCAGCGTTGTTCGTTCGCAATCTAGCAAGTTATCGCCGTCCGCCTGGGCCCGGTCCTCTGGCTAAAGTATCTGTAACAGCGACAACATTTTTAGCAACCACTGAACCGAGTCCGTTATTATCATCCATATCAATTACGTGATAAGAAAGATGAAGTGGAACAAGAAAAAGATACATTGTATCCTCCCACGGAAAAGGAGCTCCCATATCAAGAGTAAAGAGTAAATATTTCTTATTAAATCCTGGAAATGGTAAAATAATAACGTCTTGATTCCAGGTGGCATCTCCAAAAGTACAATAACCAAAATCAAGCTGTGTTGGATTAATTGAGTCACCGTTTTCCATTATATTACTGGTTCTATCCATCACGAAGCAACCGGCGGAATGAAAGAGTAAATCACCATTGTCTGAACTTATAGCTGTATTAAAGGCACCTGTTATCAAGCCTTGGGCATGTTGATTAATGATTCCAACAGATAAGCCATTGGTATCAAATTCCAAATGTATATAATCGGATAAGATCCAATGCTTAGTATTAAATGCTTGTCCTTCTGCAGAATGAAAGCTGAAGAAATAAATAATACAGGCTATGAAAGTTAATTGTTTATAATTTATCATCACTTTAACATGTGATACCTACATTTTAGAAAATCAACAATTGAATTGTTAAGATTATAAATCGAATCTAGAAAATCCCATTTTGTCGTATCCCGTGCTTCCACATAATTTGAAATCGACCTCACGCTTAGAAATGGAATTTTCTTTATAAGACTGATATAAAAGAAAGCAGCTCCTTCCATATTTTCAATCTGTCCATGGATATCTTTTCGAAGTTGTTCAATATGTGGAGGAAAACCATGGGCATGAATCGAGGTCATCCCAGATGCGATGGGGATTTCAAATTTTTCGTTGATAAAGGGACATATTAATTTCCCTTCTGTGTAAGGGAAGGCATTAGCATCATTCCATCCTAATTCAAATGGATCCATGATTTTGCCATTTTGATCTTCCGCACCAAATTCAGCAAGAAATTCGCTTTCGATCTGATAGACATCACCGATCTTAAGTGAAGAATCAAAAGCACCACCTATTCCAGCCTGAATCCACGCATCAGGATGGCGATGGCTGAGATAATCCATGAGTGTATAGGTAGTTTGCAATATACCTATGCCCGTATAAATGATGTCAATGGTTAATGAATGGAGTTTATAAGTTTGAAACTCATGTTGTGAAGCCTCAATTTTCAAATAATCAAGCAATGGCTGGATCTCCTTTGTGGTAGCGGAAACTATGGCAATATGTCTGCTCACTTATATTTGAATGAAGATAGTCCGGCACTAAGGCTGCTGCCCAGTTGTGAATGATATCGCCATCCACCGCTTAGGGCCATGTTCTGCAAGAGATTCCAGGATAAGCCGGCATTGATAATACCGGGCTCTGTGCCTACTCCCCATCTTAAGGCAAGGCGTGGATGAATTCGGTAATTGATTCCTGCTTTAAATCGAGCGATATGTCGCCAGTCTTTTTCAACCTCGATGGCTATACCAACTTTATCTGAAGGCTTGTAAAGGATACCCACTCTTGCCATTGAAGGGAGATCCAGTGTGCCGATATCGCCAAGAGGATTGTATATCCAGGCTGACATTGATAGTTCTTTCATCAATGGAGCATGAATTGAAACTGACCATGAAGTTGCATAGAGATCATCTAATTCTTCGGCCGTATTTCGATTGAGATCAAACTGGACGCCGACATTTAATTTTTCAAAAAGACGTCTTGCGTAACTCAGCGTGATTCTTTGTTCGGAAAAGCCATCTATTCCGGTGTGTTGAACCCCTATGGCGACCTGGTCTTTCCAGGGAAGTTTGATATGGGCTGTAGCGGCTAGCTCTGTAAGGTCAGTGAGGCCGGTTCGTTTTGATGCACCTACTGCCCACCCACCTATTGTGCTTTCAGCAAGCATGGCTGGTAGCACGATTCCTGCTTCTGCATCTTCAAGGAGCAAGCCGATTTGGCCGTTGCTCAGGTAGCCTGTGCCAGAAAAGAGGTTTGGACCTGATTGAGCAATAGAAAGCTGAAAAAGGAAACTCAGGAATAGGATGAAAGTAAGTTTGATCATGTGTTTGGCTGCCAGAATATATTGGGCTGTGCAATATACAATGGAACTTATTAATCCGGTGTGAATGGCGTAAAAACCAGTCATGAATACTGAGAGTAGCTCAGACGGAAGGATGCCAGATAAAATGAATTTTATCTGTAATAGATTTAAGCTAAATATAAGCACTTCGTAAACGTTTGTAAACGGGTATTTTCAATATTAATAGGTATTACAGACAGTATTACAACTTTTATATTTAAGTGAAATATAAGCACTTCGTAAACGTTTGTAAACACTTAATTGACCAAACCAAATAAAGATTTTTCATTTTTTCGGTCACATTTCTCCCTCCTCAAAACATTACCTTGTAGCACTCATCAATTATTCAGAATGGATATAAGACGCCCCGGCAAAAACCGCCCTGCTAAGAAAACTTCAGGTAAATTTTATATCACCATCTTTCTCATCCTTGGTGTTATGGTCATCTTTTGGTACAACCTCAAAGAATTTCAAGGCACTGAAAACAAAAAGATAGAAAACAAAAAAGACTATTTACCTGCCCCGAATAAGGGCGTGATTTATGACAAGCCATTTTTTAGTTTGTCATACAGAGAACAATATGAATTGCCCGAATGGGTAGCTTATCGCCTGACCAGCGATATGATCAATAAACCCAATCACCCACGGAATCAGGATTTCGAACCAGACCCGGCGATTACAACACGTTCAGCCCATTATCATGATTATAAACAAAGCGGATATTCCAAAGGCCATCTTGTTCCTGCCGCTGATATGTCGTGGGATCAACAAGCGATGAATTCCACTTTTTTGATGAGCAATGTTGCCCCCATGCTTGAACAATTCAACAGTGGCATCTGGCTTGAACTCGAACATGATGTTCGTGACTGGGCAACGAAGTATAAGGATATCATCGTCATAGCAGGGCCGATATTCAGAGATTCACTTGGATCAATCGGCGCTAATGATGTGTTAGTCCCTCGTTATTTTTTTAAAGCTGTTTTTACAACCAACAAAGGAAAGCCTAAAGCACTCGGATTTATTTTTGATCAGACAAATAAAAATTTTGGAACCCTTGATCAATATGTTGTGTCCATCGACAGTGTTGAAAAGGAAACAGGTTTGGATCTTTTCGCCAATATGTATGGGAGTTGGGAAAATGAAATCAGAGTTGAAAAAGAAAAATCAAAAGCGAAAGGGGAGTGGCCGTTTAATCCTTATTGGTATCAGGAAAGAATTAGAAATTAGCATAAATTTTATTCAACAATAAATGATCCACGAGAACTAATGCTGCTAAAGATTCTACAATAGGCACTGCTCTTGGCACTACACAAGGATCATGCCGCCCTTTTCCTTTTAAAGTAATTTCTTCACCATCCGTATCAACAGAAGATTGATCTTTCATGATTGTAGATA
>JBDUAU010000137.1:0-3684 GCA_040004485.1 Saprospiraceae bacterium | reverse complement strand
GAATTGTAACCTGTTATGGATTAGAATCCGATCTCCGGTTTACCAGCAAAACAGACCATTTTATCTTGTTGAAAAATTCCTGAATCGCCGATCCAATAACCTAATCCGGTTTAATTTATTTCCACAAAAAGGATCAGGATTTTCATTGTTCAGATCAGTTGGTGCAAGGAACCATTGAAAGCATTCGAGATAAGTGAAAGGAGAACCATTGCCTCTTTCCATATTGCGACAGCCACACCATTTTGATTCAGGGGCTACGCCTATTTCATTTTCACCATCAAGTCCTACCATCGTACCCATCGTATGTGAACCATGTCCGAAATCATCGCAAGGCGCTTTGATATTTACACCGCAGGAGTTTAGGCTGTCCGGACTCAATACACTGATTTCATGAATGGCATCATGCCAGTTGTAATTGTGATCTACCGTATCACGGTCTGCGTCGTAGCCACGGTATTGATTTTTGATCGCTGCATGATCCCATTGATATCCGGTATCTCCTCCACCCACCACAACACCTTGTCCTCTGTAGCCAAGAGCCCATACATCGTCGGCATTGATCATGTCAATGCCCCATTCGATAGTCTGACGTGATCCATTGTCTGCTGACCATTCTACAGGGCCTGCAAATTTTTGGTCTGCATCATCAAGTATTTTCTTTACGTCAGTGCGTGATGCCAGGGTGCGAATCAGGTCTATGTTACCGGTGGCTTTGATGGCATTGACGATGAAAAGGCTTTGATGAGGGCTATTCATTTCATCAAGCAAAGAAATGATATTTGCCTGCGACTCTTTGGCTTTTGATTTCAATTGACTGAAGACAAAGTTTGCTTTCTCTTCCTTTGTATCCAGCCGGCTTGCTTCACTCACATTTGCCTGGCTCGACAAAACGATGAGAAATGGAGATGATATGCCATCTGCAGCCTTCGTCAGGAGGGTAGGGGATACTTTTTTTTCCCATCCGGTCCCGGATTGTCCTGAGGCAATGCCAAAAAAGGCTATAGCGACAATCGCCAAAGTGAATTCTTTCATATATCTGGTTCAAAACTCATCCGGAAGAGGTTTCCGGCAAATAACTTTCGAAGGTAAAGTTACACTTTAAGTGAAATGAGAAAGACAGGAAAATCGCGTTTGTTAAAGTAGCTGACGTTTAGTTGAATCCAGGAGAAATTTTGTTTGAAAAATTAAAAACCAGCGAACTTAAATTTCTAAACGATGTTTAAACTAAAATTTCCATTTATATGTCAGATCCAGACGATGATATGTCCTCCATGGTATCCATTATCAATAAGCTATCTAAAGATGGTTATACCACCCAGTTTAAGGCAAATCCATCAGGTATTACATCCATGGATACCCAGCAGGACTTTGCTTTCAATGCCGTGGTCATCAACAAATTTTATCGTTTTGAAGGTAACTCCAGTAGTGATGATAATGCGATCATATATGCTATTGAAACAAATACCGGAGAAAAAGGCACCCTCATAGATTCCTATGGTGTCTATAGCGATCCGATGATAGAGAAGTTTATCAAAGAGGTGGAGTCCATTCAGAAATAACAATTTCAGAGCGAATAAAAGTCTGATCGTATTTCTTTTATTATCCTTCCGTTATTATTTCATCACCCGATTTTCACTGATGTCATCGTCAAGGATCCTGCCACTGCTTTGTCGTTGAACAAACTCAGGGATTCATTTTCTTCTTTCAATGCTAATGCATACAACAATGGCAGATAATGTTCAGGCGTCGGGATCGCCAATTGAAAAGATTTCCCCTGAGATTTATAATTGATCAATTGTTGATAATCACCTTCTGTAATATATTTTTTCATTTTTGTGCTTGCTTCCGATGCCCAGTCGAATGCATAGTCGGATGTATTCATTTTGTCCCATGCCATCAGGCCCAGATTGTGCACCATATTGCCACTGCCGATGATGAGTACTCCTTTATGCCGAAGTGAAGAAAGTTGTTTTGAAAGTTCATAATGATATTGCGGAGTCTGATCATAATCAAGGCTCATCTGAATGACAGGTATATCAGCAGCAGGATAAAGATGTTTGATTACACTCCATGCACCGTGATCAAGACCCCATGTATCATCCAGCCCAACTTGTGTTTTCGAAATTGTATCTTTTGTTTCCTGTGCCAATGCGGGACTGCCCGGAGCAGGATATTCCACATCAAAAAGTTCTTGTGGAAATCCACCGAAGTCATGAATCGTTTTTGGTTTTTCCATCGCTGTCACAAAAGTGCCTCGTGTCTCCCAATGCGCTGAGATACACAATATGGCATTTGGTTTTTGGATTGAGCTACCGGCATCCTTCCATCCCTTTGTAAATTCATTTTCAGTGATGGCATTCATCGGGCTCCCATGTCCAAGAAATAACACGGGCATCCTTTCCGTCTTGCGGAAGGGATCTGTTATTTTTGAAAGGTCACTGAGTTTCATAGCTATGGCCGTTAATGGAAGAATGGATATGGTTTGAAGAAAACTTTTACGATTCATGATTTTCGCTGGGCTCGAATTGCTCATTGCTCATTGCGACCAAGGCTACCCGCCGGCAGGATAAGTGACAGCAATCTGTGCCTGAACGTTTGTTTTCAAAGATAAGGATATCATTGGTCGTGCTGAAATCCCTGCTGGTGGGTAGTTTGTGTTAGTAGCTGTTTTTTAATGGCTTTCATGATACTCTACATGAACTATCTCTCCAAAGAATTTTATAGTATTTTCTCTATTTCTTATTACAGAATTTGATGGTACTGTTACAATCAAGTGGTTGTCATCAGTCCATTTTAAGAAAATTTCATTTATATCTATATCCCCTGAAAAAACATTTGAACCTCCTCCAATGAACCTTTTGTGAAAATTCATTAAAACTTGTGTTGTGCCAAGTGAGTTTATAATTTCAACAGACTTGCTTTTATCAGGTGAAAGAATTATTCCTTCACGATTTTTTGCTTTCTGAACACTCTTGTATGATGTAAAAGCCCAGAATAGAATAATTGTCAACAGGAATAGACATATGTAGTAAATTATTTTCATTGTTCTTTGGTCTGGATGTCTTATTTTTTTTATAAATATAGCAATTAGAAAAAAATTAAATCTATGTTTTGTCCTTATTTCAATTCAAATTGAACTGTTTTGATTCTCTAACTCAAAACCTTTTAATAGCTACTAACTCATTGCTTGTTGCTTATTGCTTTTCACTCCACGCGTTCTGTCACCGGATCAGGCATCTCACCCAAAAATTCGACCCAGGCTTTCTTTATACATGGATAATGTGTCGCAGCTTCAGCAAGATTCATGAAAGCAATCATGTTGTCTTCAAATCTTTTTGCTAAAACAGGGTCAGCTATATTGCCATCTTCACGAAAAGCTTTGTGGGCCATGGCTAGTGAAAACATATTTGGATATACTCTTGCACCCAAATGTTCTAATGGCATACGTAGGGACCATAGTCCGCGATTACCTCCTGCCATAGATGGAGATGCAGACATGAGTAATGACTGACGCTCGTTGAAAGGCTGCGGACGAAAACGTGAAACCCAATCGATAGCATTTTTCAAATGACCAGGCATAGAGCCATTGTATTCAGGGGCAGCGATTATAAATGCATCATTGGCCAGAAGTCGTTTGTGCAATTCATTTGCTATCCTGGTAATGTATTGGGCTAACAATTTTCC
>JBDUAU010000202.1:0-12469 GCA_040004485.1 Saprospiraceae bacterium | reverse complement strand
AAAGCAAAACTGCTCAAAGCATGGGAACGTCTTGTTGACTCATTTAACAATGGCACGATCATCAATGGTACCGTCATCAGCAAGACCAAAGGTGGTCTGATCGTAGACGCAGGTGGTCTTGAAACATTCCTTCCCGGATCACAGATCGATATCAAACAGATCATCGACTATGATCAGTTTGTAGGTAAGACGATGGAATTCAAAGTCGTCAAGATCAATGAGAATATTAAAAATGCAGTTGTCTCTCACAAAGCGCTTATTGAAAGCGATCTGGCAGAACAGCGCGAAGCTATCATCTCCGGTCTCGAGAAAGGCCAGGTACTTGAAGGTGTAGTGAAAAACATTACCGACTTCGGAGCCTTCATGGATCTGGGCGGTGTAGATGGTCTTCTTTATATCACAGATATCAGCTGGGGACGTATCAACCATCCATCTGAAGTACTTGAGATCAATCAGAAAGTACACGTCGTAGTACTTGATTTTGATGAGAACAAAAAGAGAATTTCACTTGGTCTCAAACAATTGCAACCTCATCCATGGGATGTCGTCAGTGATACGATCAAAGAAGGCAGTATCGTCAAAGGCAAGATTGTCAATGTCGAAGATTACGGAGCTTTCCTTGAGATCACACCGGGCGTAGAAGGTTTAATACACGTCTCTGAAGTTAGCTGGAGCAATCAGCCTATACATGCACGAGATTACTTTACGGTAGGACAGGAATATGAAACTAAAGTGGTGACGA
Organism: Saprospiraceae bacterium; assembly: GCA_040004485.1. GTDB lineage: Bacteria > Bacteroidota > Bacteroidia > Chitinophagales > Saprospiraceae > Opimibacter. Next base: position 11,727 of record JBDUAU010000202.1, on the reverse strand, counting down.
TCGATCGCGAAGAGCGCAAGATGTCATTGTCACTGAAGCAACTTACACCTGATCCATGGGGAGAAATCGAACAGAAATATCCAGTCGGTAGCAAACATGTAGGACGTGTACAAAATCTTACACCATATGGTGTATTCGTAGAGTTACAGGATGGCATCGGTGGTATGGTACATATCTCTGACTTGTCATGGACGAAACGATTTGCACATCCTTCAGAATTTACAAAAATCGGCGCTGATCTTCCGGTCATGATCCTTGATATCGATCGTGAAAACCGTAAGCTGTCATTAGGCCATAAGCATGTGGAAGAAAATCCATGGGACACATTCGAAAATGTATTCCCTGTAGGATCTTATCACGAAGCTACTGTCATGAAGCGTGATGACAAAGGAGCTATCGTTCAATTACCGTATGGACTTGAAGCATTTGCACCATCACGTCATTTACGCAAGGAAAATGGTAAGTTGGCAGAAGTAGATGAGACATTAACATTCAAGGTGATTGAATTCAACCGGGATGACAAGCGTATCATGGTTTCACATCTCCGTTATCTTGAGGATATCCAGCGTGAAGCAGAAGAAGTCGTAAAAGATGACCGCCGCAAACAAGGCCAGGAAATAAAACAGGCCGTCAAAGAGCAGCAGGGCAAGTATGAGCCAACTACACTCGGAGATATGGCTATGTTTTCACAGTTGAAGGAGCAATTAGCAGATGCAAAAGGCAAGAAAGCCGTAAAGGATGCTAAGGATGCCAAAGATGCAGAAGTAGCTGCTGAAGAAACTGCAGCTCCGGTTGTAGAAGAAACGCCAGTTGCAGAAGAAGTTGCTGCTCCGGTTATTGAACAGGAAGTTACTTCAACTCATGAAGAGGCTGTAGAAGAAGTTGCTGTAGAAGATGCAACAGAAACTGAAGCTCCTGTAGAAGATGCAACAGAAACCGAAGCTGCACCTGCTAAAGAAGAGAAGGCGCCAAAAGCTAAAGCTGCAAAAGCAAAAAGTGTTGGTGACGATCTTAAAATGATCGAAGGCATAGGCCCTAAGATCGAAGAGATCCTTCATGCTGCAGGTATAGATAGTTTCGCCACACTAGCTTCAAAGACAGGTGATGAAATTCGTGAAATTCTTCTTGCTCAGGGTAGTCGATTCAAAATGTTTGATCCTACGACATGGCCAGAGCAATCAGCATTGGCTGCAGCCGGAAAGATGGACGAATTACAGGTACTAAAGGATTCATTGCAGGGAGGAAAGAAATAATTTTTTCCTATCGATGAAATGATAAAAAAACGCTCTGCATTGCAGGGCGTTTTTTTTACCGGATTTTAATAAAAAAGGCTATCATTAACTGATAGCCTTTTCTGTTTAGGATTTACTGAACTTATTGACATTTAAGCCCTGCTACGGTCATACCGTACCCATTCCAGTTTCCTGTAATGACGTTATCATGTTTAGAGGACGTCCATGCCACTGTAATAAAAACCGTATCACAGGCCATGACACTTCCTTCCAACGTAATCAGTCGATTGGAACTTTGTCCGGGTGTTTTCTGTGTGATATCCAGATCTGCTCCGACTATGCTGACTTCCACATCGCCGACTACGCCGTTAGTCAGAACGCCCTTAATTTTAAGATGATCCTGGTCGACGTCTGAAACGAAAGTATATAAGACTTCACGTGCAGTAGAATCACAAATAAGGACTTCTCCGGTAAACGAAGCATCACAAGAAGTAGAATCCTCTTCCGGATTCTCATTTTCACTTTCTCCAACGATGATAGGATCGGGTGCAAGTAACCATCCTGTGCTTTCATAATCGCAGCTCGAAGGTTTTCCTGTTCGTGTATATTTTGCCCGTACCAAATATTCTCCCGGCGCGGAAGGAACGAACATCAGTGTAGCCATACCACTATCCGGAGCGATAGGTTGTCCGCCATGCCATCCATTTCCGTCTGCTCCGCTCACCTGGATTTGAACATGTCCGCAATCTGCATCTGTCCCAAGATGGAAGGTGATCAACACAGAATCGCCTACACTTACGGAATCCAGGCTATACGTAAAAGACTGAATGTCCCGGTTCGTTATTTTTTGTCCGTCATCCGGAGTCGCAGTATCCTTTTGGCATGAGGAAATAAAAAGGCCCATAGAAAGGAGAGACAAAAACGAAAATAAAATCAAACGACTTCTCATTGTTAAGTGGTTTAGGAGGTTAAAAAAAGCAATACCTAAAGGGGAATGAGAATGAAGTTGAATAAATCGGTGAGCATTAAAAAGTAAAGTCCAAATGTAGATAGTGTGCAGGACGGTGGCATCTGTGAAAACCCTGATTTTTGTATGAATCACCTTTTGTGTGGCCAGGTGTTATATAACCGACTGATTGAATTCAGATTACACTTCAGTTTTAACACAATATGCTTTATTGTGCGGGGGCAGTTTCAATTTATCAATTCAGGGTTTATACCTATAGCTCTTTGGCTATCGAATCAAAGTGAGGTCTCCTGTGCTAATGAAGGTAAAGCGCTCCCGCTATTACAAAACTTTTATCCGGCACGACATGAAAATTTGCTCCCGTCGAAACATGCTGAGTAGAATCCAGAATACAATCTCCTCCATTCACTGGGTCAATGATGATTGAGTACCCTAATGGCAAAGTAGCCGGTGGCTTAAGATTATTATTCCAGTTACCGGGCTCACTCCAGTTCCCATTGCCGGAGAAAGTAAATGTCGTTACAACAGGTTTTGAAATAAATATTCCTTCACTCATATTCCGGTAACTTCCTGCTGCAGTAGTTTCAGATTTTACAGCTCTCACCATGTATACATTATTTGTAATTATTAATGGGAAGGTATCTGTATAATTTGTCGATAAGATCAGTGATGGATTGAGTTTAGTAAATGTTCCTGAGATCGTATCCGATCTGTATACATTGTATCCTATGATAGCATTATCGACTGAGGCCGTCCAGTTTAATTGTACCATCGTTTCAGATTGTGCGGCAGACAGATTAGTCACCGGGTATACCATATGCAACCGCAATGAGGGATCGCCCATGAGGCTCATGTGTATGCCTCCGAGCCACTGAGTATTTCCCGGATCATATATTCCTTTGTTATTCTGACTTTGCATTACAGAGAAACCAATCGTCTCACCCAGGCCCATGTGTTGAAAATACCAACGTGGGCTACTTCCTGTCCAACAAGTAGCCAAAGGCATGCCCGCATTGGCTAAAGGAGCTCTTAATAAATGATTGGTCGTCGTGGAGATTCCGCCTTTTGCCCATTCCACAAAATAACTTCCATACAATTGCATAAACACAGTATTGATACTGACATTGATACACTGAGAACTTGTGAATACCGGACTTGCGCAACTGGTATCACTTCCTCCGCCGGCCATGTATGTCCAGAGATATGAATGTGATTGTAATGAATCAATAAATGTATTGCAAGTGGAATTTCCTGCACATCCGGAAGTATTGATGGCGGATATATTGTTGTTACCAAACATCGGTGCGAAACTGCGCCAGGCTACAGCCGATGTTGAAGTAATGCTGTTATCGAGATGCGTGTTTATTAATGCTCTTCGTTGCGGATTGATGATCTTGTACCTGTAGGCATGATCCTTATTCAGATATTGTCGTAACAGATCCACTTCACTGAGCGCGAAGCCGGTCATACTATGCATATCGATGCGGCCTACCTGTAACTCTGAAGATGAAGGAATAACACTTTGATCCCATTTACCATCGCCAGGAATATTAGGGGTATAAATACTTCCGCTATTATTGGTGGTCACTGTATTGTCCGTCCAGGCACCATCAATATCAGCGTAGAACATATCGGTTGGTTGTGCACCGATACGTTCCGTATGGCCATCAGGTGCATAATTGCCGGAATAGGGTATCGCAAAGTGGCCGATGATCAGAAGTGATTTCACATTTGCACCAGGTAGGATATACTCACTGGTGATCCAGTTTTTTACTGCTGTATCATTTACAGTTGGGGCAAAATTATGTTCTATGACTTTCCATCCATCTCCTATAAGATCCAGCTTGAGCTGATCGATTTCAGTTTGCAATGAACTGGTAAAGCTATTATCTACAGCAAACAAAAGTGTACCTCTCGAATCCGGCGCAGGAATATCAATTCCGGAATAAATGTATCCATATCCGGTAATCAATGGAGTTGATTTAATAACACGATATTCATAGATTATTCCTACGGATACAGCATTATCAATATAACTATTTGTGGTGCCTGATAATGATGCAAGATTTGTCCAACTTGTATCCGTTGGTAATTTTTTATCGATGGTATAAGACAATGCATTGAGGTCATTGACCCATGAAATGTTTATTTGCGGAGGATTGATATTAACTGTAGCAGAGGTTAAAACTGAATAATTTATTCCGTATGGTGTGTTTACAATATAGAATGCTGCGTTGGAAATGTCATTTACATTGTTATTGGCAGTATTTGAAATGCGGATATAACAATTCAATGATGGTGTATTCGGTACCATCCATGAATAGCTTCCTGTTGCGGCAGGAGTTGACGGAGTTATTATCGTCCAAGGGCCACTGTTTCCTCCGGTACTGTATTCCAATTTTACATTCGCTATGCCGGCTTGAGTCTGCCAAATAATAAATCGTTTTGTACCTATCTGAAAAATATCTCCGCCTGCATTGGGCTGCAATAATTCGACAGGATTTGTAGGTGTATAGACATGGTATTTTAATATCCCTATATCGCCTACAGCAAAGCCTAATGTATCATTGACCATATCCATTTCCCATAGCGTACCGGAAGTGATGGATGAACTTTGCGCCGCCCAGGTCGTGCCACCATTTGAGGTTGTAATAATGATCCCTTCTCTTCCGCAGGCATATCCAATCGTATTGCTGATAAAATCCACACCGAGTAATTCAGATTGAGTACCACTGTTTTGAGAGGTCCATGGAGTAGCACCGGCATTGACCGTATGCCGGATAGTTCCGAGGCCACCAACAATCCAACCATTGTTGGCATCTGAAAAACGGATGTCATTAAAGGATAAAAAATTGCTGACACCTGAATTTGTCTGATAGATCCAGCTTGATCCATTAATGGTCTTAATCAATGACGGACTGGCAAATGTATTATTAAATCCGCCGCATGTCCAACCAACGGTGGTGCTTAATATTTCCAGACCCCAAAGTGTAGAGCCCTGATTCTGTTGTTGAATCCATTGAGCGCCGCCATTAATTGTTTTCAATAATATGTTTCCGCTTCCTGATATCCAGCCTGTTGATGCATTGACAAATCTGACGGAATTATATTGACTGGTATAAGGGGACGTCTGTGGTGTCCATGTAGCTCCACCATCAGTAGTTGAGATTATAGTTCCTTCGTCTCCACATGCCCATCCATATGAGGCATCCAAAAAGTAAATGCTTCGGATTGTATTTGTTATGCCTGAAGTTTGAAGTGACCAATCTATTCCACCATTGGTGGTTTTCATGATGGTACCATTTTCACCCGATGCCCAGCCTGTGGATACATCAATAAATTTTACTGTTTTTAATCCTTCGGTTGATGGCAGATTTTGAATGGAAGACCATACCTGAGCTTTCACAATGCAGGGAATGTCCAGGAGAAGGATGAAGAGTAAATATGAAATGCAGTACCGCACTTAAATGGATTTAGGTCTTGAAGATAATAGTAAAGTACCAGGTTTTTAATATAGCAAATGAGCGAGGACAACGGTATGTGGTTTATTGTATAGTTTAGTATCCAACAAAACGAAATGAAAAATGAATTTTACAAAAGAATTTACAAGAGGAATTCATATTCTATTTGGAGCCTCCATTTTACTTGCCGTCTTTTCATTTTTATTGATGACGCATGATATGCATGGACTTTCTATCGATAATCCTAATTCAACATTACGGGTTATCCTGAATGAAATTCTTTATGGACTTACTTCAGTAGCATTTTGGGTTGTTGTAGGGTACATGACAAAAGAGAAAACAGGGAGTATGGTAGCAATCCTGATTCAGTTACTTTATCATATAATCGTTTTGACGCTTTCACTTTCGCTAGTTCAATACACAAAAGAGACATTTACATTGATGTCGTTGCTGGACCGCATTATCAATGTTACTGCATATGTTGCTTTTGGGTTGATCCATTTTAAAAAATTGAAAGGCATTCTAATTGGGTTGGTCTATTTCGCTGTCATAGGAATCGTCATGGGAATGCGAGGGGATACCTATTATGAGTTGATGGAGCGAATACTGAGATTAATTAACATAAGAGATCCATTTATATACAAGCGCCATTTTGGTACCACCACCAGCAGTTTCAATTATCTTCAGCTTATCCTCTATCAGATGACATCTATCACTCAGCTATGTGTTTTTTGGTTTATGTATCATTTGATCAAATTTCCCAAACACTTCAATTTCAAGTTGACCACTACGCCCATCATAAACAAGATTTCTCCCTTTACATTTTCGATTATATACTGGGTTGTTCGATTGGTATTGTTTATTTCTGCAGTTGGTTTTATTGAATCTCTTCAAAATTCAATTAGGTATGGAATGGGTCCTTCCGCTATTTACAAATCCACTTGTTTTTGTTTTGGCATCTTTGTAACGGCATCGATGTACAGAAACTTTCTTTCTGCTTACATGGTCACAAAAGGAAGGTTTCCGGCTGTGACATATTGGTTATTGAATGTTCCGATTCTGCATTTTATAGTATGGATTTATACATTATTTCTTAGATCAAAACCTATTCAAATCACAATGGAGGAAACTGAAATGAATGAAGCAAATGAATTTCAATCTCTTCAGGTAAAAGAGGATTTTATAGCCAATTCGAAAAACTCAGGCCTTAAGATCCTGATGATGATTATATTGCTGATCATATTGTTCGTCCCTTCGAAATTAAGTACACCCAATAGTACTCAATTTGGAGCTGCAGAAAGCATTTGGTCAGGTATCGTAATCCTTGCACTCTCAATTTGGTACATGTACGATAAAAGACTATTGCTTCCTTTATTCATTTTTCAGACTTGTTCTCTTTTGCTCATGGTTATGTTCGTGGAGCCTTCCAAATTTCAACCTGTAGTCGTATTTGGATTAGTAAATCTGCTTGTGTTTTACAGCCTGTTCCATTTCGATGATTTGAAATTTGTCGACATGACCAGTTTAGCTATTGCCCGGCCGAATGAAGATAAACCCGGAAACATAGAAGTGCAGGAAGAGGAATAATACGAATAGACTATGTCGATCATAATTCGAAATACATATCAATCGCTGATCTCCATGTGCGTACCCTATTAAAACCTCCAACCAAGATATCAGTATTTCTAAATTTTTTTCTTTACTTTTTGTAGCGTTTCCGTTCCGAAAGGGATTATACAAAGGAATGTCAATGTCTATGAAAACGAAATTCCTATATGTCGCTCTGTTTGGAAGTCTGCTATCCTGTCATAAGGACATGGATCAAATTACAAAGGAAGAAATCATAGACCCACCCGTCATTCAGGTGACTACGAAACTCGTTTCTCAAACAGATACAACTTTTGAGACCTCACGCTACGCATCCCAGAACTTTAATGGATCGACACAGTCTTATTCCTCATTTCCCTATTTAGTATCCCCTGGCACGAAGATTGATCGCGATTTTGAGTTGATTACATTGACTACTCAGGATGCACGACGATATTTTCAGGTTCAATCGCTTATTGAAAATGATGTCAACTACCTGCATTGGATATTGCCCCCCATACAAGTTTTTAATGCCAATACTTCGGATGATATTCATTTTAGTTTGTCCGGTGATTACATACTCAGCATTCCAAAAATGTCTTTGCTGTACATTGATGGGTCGCCATATTCAGGAGAATATCATATTAATTATGCATTGCTTGATCCCCTTACTTATTTGGCAAATGCCATTCCTTCATTTCTTTCTATTGATGATGACCATCAGCGTCATGCTTTGCAGATGCAGGCTTGTCTCTATATTTCAGTAACCTCGGATACAGGCATTAAACTTCAATTTGCACCCGCTGCCTCCATTGAAGTTCTTCCTTCTCTCACAGGTCATCATTACTTTTTTAATACAGCACAATCGGCTTGGAAAACAATTGCTTCTTCTGAGTCTCCCACACATCTGGATCTTGGGTCCGCAGATTATTACGCCGTAGCAGTGGAAGATCAACCCGTCCGAATGAAAGGAGACCTTCGGATTAATGGTCGGTTGACTGCGAATCACATCATACAGGTTAGCTATGGAGGCATCACACGTCATGTGTACAGTACTAATAAAGGCTCCTGGGCGATATACGTTCCAATAGATCAGGAAATCACGATGGATGTACCATTGCCCTGTGGAGATAATTTTTCTAAAACGTTTGTCACACCTGATAAAACTGAATTTGAATTGCCCATTACTATTATCCATGAAGCGAGTTTAAACAGTTCGTTTCATGGTGCCATTCGAAACAATAAGGGAGATGCATTAAATGAAGGTTTTATTTCAATAACAGGTACGAGTCCTTCTTTTCTTTATTCGGATCAGGGCGAATTCAATTTTAATATTCCGATTTGTCAATCTAACTCGGTAGGGATACAGGGGCTGGATATAGCCACCGGTCAATCAGGTCCTGTCATTCAGTGGCAGGCTGCAGATAGCGTACAGATGTATTCAGTCTTTGCATGTAATGAGTCCAAACAGGAATATTTGTCACTCAATGTTTCAGGCGAAAACAAAATGTATTGGGATCTAAAGAGTAGTGTAAACCCGCAATCCAGGTTATTGATTGAAGAAGGTCCAACTGAAACGGATTTGGATCTTGAAATAGCTATTTCAGGAATGACCAGACGGGATTATGGTGATGAAGAATTGAATATTCGCTTTGAAGATCAGCGATTGGGTCAGCATGGATATTCATTGTATTGCCCGACATCATCATCAGGATGTGGGTTTTCAAAATTTATAATCACCCATTTTCCGGAAGAGAAAGGTCAGTGGATACGCGGATATTTTGAAGGTAATTTTTGGATTAAATCATTTTATCCACTCACTGCAGGAAACAGGCCGGTCCGTGGTGAATTTCAGGTCTATCGAGATTTTTAAACCCATCGAATACCCTCTGCTTGACATCACATGAAATCATACAAGGATGTAAAGCCGGTCAGGAACAAGCCTACCGGTACCTGGTGGATACGTATGCCGATCAGCTGATGGGAACATGTATGCGATATCTCCGCGATCATCAGAAAGCTGAAGATGCTGTGCAGGAAACGTATATCCGGGTCTTTAAAGCGATACATCGTTTTGACGAAAACGGTTCATTGATCGCTTGGATGATAAAAATTGCTATCAATTGTTGTCTGAAAGAATGGCGTAAGTCAAAACGTCTCAGTTTTAATGAAGAGGCCACTGTGTTTGAAAATCGTATTCAACTACCGGATGTGTATGAAAAGCTGACCTCTGATGATCTGTTGATATTGCTGGATAGTCTACCGGTTTCTTACCGGATCATTTTTAATCTACATGTGATCGAAGGATATAGTCACAAAGAGATCAGTAACATCCTGGGGATCCAGGTATCACATTCAAGAACCAAATTGACACGCGCCAGGGATATGTTGCAGGAAATTTATTTTGTTCATTTAAAGAAATCTGTCGTATGAATCAGTACGATTATCTGAAAGACAAACTTCACGATTACAAGGTGAAGGTGGATAAAGAAAAACTTTGGAGGGAAACCTCCCATGCCATACCCCAACGAAGGAAAAAACGCATCCTGTTGTTCTTCTTCTTTACAGGATTGGTTCTATCATCAGCATGGATAGGGTATTCACATACAGCCTCTTCCAAAGCATTGTCCATGATTACAAATAATAACCGGAATGAATCCGGTGAAGTAAACCAAAAGCAATTTGAACATCAATCAATAGTATCATCTACTCTGGCTATGGAAACCGGTATTCAGAAACCTCATAAAGCTGAAACAGGAATACCTTCGAAGAGAAATAAAAAATCAAATACCATAATGCAAGCGAGCTATCCAGTAGCCATGACAGATGGTACCGATAACCATTCATCAGATCCGCAAGTATTTCAATCTGCAAATAAAGACTTCAGCAAAATAAGTTCATTAACAAAAATGAATGATATTATTCTACACCATATGCCTACAATTCAGGAAGAGACAATATTGAATGCTGAAAAGATTACAATTGCAACTACTTCCCCTGAACCACTCATCGAAGACACTCCCCATTTGCGTGAAAAGTCAATGGATCCAATGGCTGTTTTACAAAGTCCGATTAGTCCAATATATGCTACACTGAATTTCACTGATGATGAAAGTCATCATGTCCCCATCATTCCATCCGATAGCCACAAGAAGAGGATTTCTTTCCAGGTCATGTCAGCCATTGGTTTTTCAACACTGGCTATTAAAGCACATAATTCTGAATCCAAAGAATTGGCAGATTTATATAAACACTCTGTTAAAAACCTCGAAAATATTTCCGTAGCTATATCAGGAAAACTTCCTGTGTCGAACACCTTTTCTTTGGAGGCAGGCCTTGGTTACAATCAATGGACAGTCGAGACAAAACAACAAATCACCAGTTACAATCACTCTACGCGGGAAGGTGTAACAAATATCATCATCGATGAAAATGGAGTACAGCAATCCGTGACGGGAACCGTCAACGCCGTCCAAGTAGTGCATAAGAATTTGATCCGGTATACCCAATTTAACTCTCTGGCTGCTGAAGCTACACTTCATAAAATCCTATGGTGTAAAAACAGGATGACACTGAGCGCCTATGTAAAAGGATCGTTAGTATTCAACGACCACATTAAAGGTAGTGCATACAATGCTGAAGGAGAATTAACGAAATTTTCAAATTCGGACAATCCATTTGAGACACAATCATCATTCCGTATTGGAGGAGGAATAAAAATAAACTACCCCATCAATCGATACTTATTCATCAATGGAACGATTGGATATCATCCGGTGAAGTATAATATTCAATTGAGCCAACAACAAATCGGATGGACCCATTCCATTATACAAGGAGATCTTGGAATGAGCTACCGTTTCAAATAAATGATCCTTTTTTGCTGCTTCACTTGTGCGCACAAGGATATAGTTCACGAATCATCTATATAATTTCATTTTTAATAAAACATAAGACAAATGAAAAATGTATTTATAAAATGTAGTATTATTCTTATTTTCTTATCCTTCTACACCACCTCAATACAGGCTCAGGCCTGTAAAGATGCTTCGGTCAATTTAGATTCGGACGGACACTATACTTTAAAAGCAAAAGACATCATTCTTCCATTATACCTTTCTGAACCTAATATATCTTTTTCACCAATGCAATTTACGTGTGATGACATTGGCGTGAATGATGTCAATGTTTTAATCTATACAAGTGTTGAGACCTTTATTCATTGTCAATCCAAAGTGACTGTTAATGATGTAACTCCACCGACAGCAAAATGTTTCTCCGGCTTACATGTCGTACTGGATGGAAAAGGTCAATATGAATTCAAGCCTCAAGGGATTAATCTTCAGTCGTCTGATGCATGTTCTGAGGTAGGTTTCCGTTTCATTCCTTCCAGGGTCAGATGCACGGATCCAAATCCCATCAATGTCATGATGATCGCCAGAGATAACGCATTGACACCCGAATTGCTCGGGAAAATGAA
>JBDUAU010000338.1:0-12489 GCA_040004485.1 Saprospiraceae bacterium | reverse complement strand
AAAACAACCCGGTGACATCACTGTGCAGCAAACACTCGAGGAAGCATTTTCCACCATCCTGCGCGAACCTATTGAAATCACGGGTTGTGGGCGCACTGATACCGGGGTGCACGCAAGACATTATACAGCACATCTTGATGTAGCTTCTGCCATTTATTCACCAAAACTTCTGTATCAGATAAATTCTATCCTGCCTCTTGATATTTCCATCAATTCACTAATCGAAACTGAATATTCATTTCATGCTCGGTATTCTGCGATCGAAAGACATTACATGTATTATATCCATTTTGAAAAAAATCCTTTTACCCGCGATCAGTCTTTTTATTTTAACCAGAATATAGAATTGGATATGATGGCCATGCAGGAAGCTGCACTTCTGCTGAGGGATTATTCAGAGTTTTTGCCATTTTGTAAAACAGGCTCAAGTGTTGAACATTACAAATGTGCGATCACTGAATCCCACTGGATTTTTGAAGACAACAAAGCGACATTTTCAATAAAAGCAAATCGTTTTTTACGCGGGATGGTCAGGCTCATTGTAGGTGCATGTCTGAATGCAGGAATGGGAAAATTATCTGTCAGTGACATCAAGGAATGTCTCGATAATCAAACTCCGCTACCTGTGCAATGGAGTGTTCCACCTGAAGGGTTGTTTCTAGAAGAAGTTATTTATCCGTAGAGCCCCTAAATCCCCTAAAGGGGACTTTTGAATCTTCCTATCCATCGATGAAAACGAAAACCTAACAGCCTTTGAATCAATCATTTCATATTTTCCTAAAATACAATAGTGTTTTCCTAAAACATCATGATGTTTTCCTAAAATATCATGATGTTTTAGGAAAACATTACTCATCAGGAAACAATCTGAATGAAGATGCAAAATCATTGATCTTGTGATGAATGGAATGAAGTGCCTCATGATCATTTCTATTGATCAATGCAGTGTCCATCCAATCTACAATCTGAATACAATCCGCTTCATTCATGCCTCGTGTCGTAATCGCAGCTGTTCCCACTCTGATCCCCGACGTCACAAAGGGGCTATGTTTATCAAACGGCACCATATTTTTATTGACAGTAATATCAGCCTTTATTAAAGCCTCTTCCGCTTCTTTCCCGGTCAATCCTTTATTGGAAAGATCGATCAGCATCAAATGATTGTCTGTGCCATCGGAAATTAATTTATATCCTCTCTCCACAAACGCTTTCGCCATGGCCTGTGCATTGGAGATGACTTGTTTAGAATATTGTTTGAATTCGGGTGTGGAAGCTTCAATAAATGAAACTGCTTTAGCGGCAATCACGTGTTCTAATGGACCGCCTTGCATTCCTGGAAAAACACCACTGTTCAGAATGGCGGACATCTGAATGGACTCTCCTTTTTTAGTCTTTCGATCCCATGGATTGTCAAAATCACGGCCCATCATGATAATACCTCCTCGTGGCCCACGCAAAGTCTTATGTGTTGTTGAAGTTACAATGTGACAATGTGGCATCGGATCGTTGAGCAAACCCATCGCAATCAGTCCTGCAGGATGTGCTATATCTGCCATCAGCAGAGCACCGACTTCATCAGCTATCTCCCTAAATCGTGCATAGTCCCAGTCCCGGGAATAAGCTGAAGCTCCACAGATGATCAGTTTAGGTTTGTGCGCGATGGCCTGCGTATATACACCTTCCATATCCACTCTGCCCGTCTCTTCGATGACATTGTATGGAACAGCTTTAAATGTAAGTCCGCTGTAATTGACAGGTGATCCGTGCGTAAGGTGGCCGCCATGTGCCAGATTAAAGCCAAGAATAGTATCACCAGGTTTGAGCACAGCCAGGTAGACAGCCGAATTTGCCTGTGCACCGGAATGAGGCTGTACATTGGCATATTCTGCCCCAAAAAGTGATTTCAGGCTGTCGATAGCCATAGTTTCAATCTCGTCCACAATCTCACAACCACCGTAATATCTCTTGCCGGGATACCCTTCTGCATATTTATTAGTCAGACAGGAGCCCATAGCCTCCAGAACTGCTGTAGATGTAAAATTTTCAGAAGCTATCAGCTCGATTCCTTTTCGTTGCCGGTTTTCTTCTTTGCTTATTAGTTCAAATATGGTTTTAGCATCCATTGTTGCCATTGGTACATTGAGGTTGTTCATTGCAAAGATGTAAAATGTTTAGTCCTTCACCGATGGATTTCCGCATTTGCGTTAGCGTGGATAACAAATAAAAAATTTCTTGTTTAAGGCGATGCTGACAGGTGTATCCAGAAAGGAGGAGAATGGTTTGATCATTTGTTCTTTGGTCAGGATTTGTATTTCATCGATGCTTTGGTTGTAGATTGTATTGGATTCACTTCCTTCCCAGACTAAAGTCGCCGCTACTTCTTCTGTCCATGCATATTTAGCGGCGGATTTCTGTATTAACTCCCTGACTATATTTTTGTCAAAGGGCACCTCAGACCATTGTAATTTATGCAACACCCGGTTGACGAGATTTCTTGTCAAAAAGAGGATTGGACCCGGTGGATAGTGTTGAAGCTGTTTTATACTGTAGTCAATAGATACGTCATCAAGCTTCAGGAAATAAGGTAGTATTTCTTCGAAATGATTGATAAAAAATTTCAGATCTATTTCAGTTGCCAGAAAATATTCCAGTTCAGGGGCTACATATCCTGATCGTATTGATGCATCTTCTTTTCTTAATAGATTGATTATATGCCTTGCCATCAATTCAGCAGATAAAACGGTTTTGTGGAGGTAGACCTGCCAATACATGATTCTGCGGGCAACAAGAAATTTTTCAATACTGTGGAGACCCTTTTCTTCTACGACGAGCTTGTCATCCACCACCTGAAGCATGCGTAGTATCCGGTCATGACCAACCACACCTTCAGCTACTCCTGTATAAAAACTGTCCCTTGACAGATAATCAAGCCTGTCCAGGTCAAGCTGGCCACTGATGAGCTGATGGAAGAATGGTCGATGATATAAGCCTTCAAACATCTCCAGTGCAAGCCCTATGGTATGATCAAGGGTCTTTTGAAGGTGACTTATTAATACTTTACCTATTGATTCGTGGTCAGTTTTAATCAGCTGTCCTTCCAGGGCATGACTATATGGACTATGGCCAATATCATGTAAAAGGACTGCAATTAATGCCGCCTCAGCTTCCTGAGGACTAATTTCAACTTGTTTTGACCTGAGTTCATCAATAGCCATACCCATCAAATGCATGGCTCCCAGTGCATGATGGAAGCGTGTATGCTGGGCACCCGGATATACCAGATGTGTGAGGCCGGTTTGCTTTATTCGTCGAAGGCGCTGAAACAACGGATGTTCGATCAGATCAAAAAGAAGGGGCGTACGGATATGAATAAGGCCATAGACCGGATCATTTATAAGCTTCCGTTTGTTCATAAGACAAAGATTAAGAAAATATCGGCCTTTCAGGGTTCGTTGATAGGATCATTCTCTTTAAGATCAATACCTTAAGCTTTGTAAACGTAAAATATGGATAAAATAAAAATACTCTGGGCTGATGATGAAATAGATTTGCTCAAGCCCCAATTATTTTTTCTTGAAAAGAAGGGATACAATGTCATCACCGTTTCCAATGGGCATGATGCCATCGATGAGTTTGAAAAAGCCGGCGATGTGGATATCATTTTTCTGGATGAGAGCATGCCAGGGCTAAGCGGTCTTGAGACATTGCAAAGACTAAAGGCTTTAAAACCCTCTCTTCCTATAGTCATGATCACAAAGAATGAAGCTGAAAAGATCATGGAAGAAGCTCTTGGATCTCAGATCGATGATTATCTCATCAAGCCTGTCAATCCAAACCAGATACTCCTGACACTTAAAAGAATTGTAGACAACAAGCGTCTCGTGAGGGAGAAAACATCCTCTGATTACCAGGTGGAGTTTCGCAATATTATGGTTGAAATCAATAGTGGCCTCGACACCAATTCATGGGCTGAAGCGTACAAACGGATCGTCAACTGGGAAATCAAAATTGATACTGCACGCAGTGAAGAGATGATCGATATTCTGTCCATGCAAAAACAGGAAGCCAATTCTGAATTTTCCAAATTTGTGGGGAAACAGTATTTGTCATGGATCAAAGAAAAAGATAAAGCGCCATTGATGTCACCTGATCTATTATCCACAAAAGTATTCCCGTATATCAATGATCAGTCACCTGTGGTATTTCTCTTATTGGATAATCTCCGGTGGGATCAATGGAAGATCCTTGAGCCTGTCATCACTGAATTTTTTGAAGTTGAAGAAGAAGCATTTTTCTATAGCATACTTCCGACATCTACACAATACAGCCGGAATGCCATCTTCGCCGGTATGATGCCTGCAGATATTGCAAAAAATTATCCGGATATGTGGCTTGAAGATTATGAGGAAGGTGGAAAGAATATGCACGAAGCAGATCTCCTTGGAAAGCAAATCCAGCGCCGGATCAGGAAAGAAATTAAGTGGCAATACATGAAGATCACGAATGCTGAAGATGCAAAAGATCTCGGTGAAAAGGCACTTGATTACATGCATAATAATCTCCTTGTCATCGTCTACAATTTTATTGATATGTTGTCGCATGCCCGGACGGAGATGGAGGTGTTAAAAGAATTGGCTGGAGACGAGAAGGCATATCGTTCTCTGACATACAGTTGGTTTGTAAATTCTCCGGTATGGCTTGCACTTCGTAAGATGGCAGGGCAGGGGATGAAATTGATCATTGGTACAGATCATGGAACCATTCGTGTCAAGCAACCATCGAAAGTTATTGGCGATCGAAATACAACAACTAACCTCAGGTACAAAATGGGAAAGAATCTTCAGTACGATCCCAAAGATGTACTGGACATTAAGAAACCTGAAGAAGCAGGTTTGCCCAGGCCTAACCTGAGCAGCAGTTATATTTTCGCGAAGGAGGATAAATATTTTTTATATCCCAATAATTACAACCACTTCAATAATTATTACCGGAACACATTTCAACATGGTGGAATATCGCTGGAAGAAATGATATGTCCGATCATCAGATTAGCGCCGAAGGCCGGAGGAAGATTATAGAAACGAATAACGAATAACGAATAACGAGTGAAGAGTAACGAATAGCGTGAAATAAAATTCGATGGATATAGACTTCGATTTATCGCGTCCTTGGTGTGTAGAAAACGAGTAAAAAATTTATAAAATATCTTTCAGAACCTCAGGATGTCTTTCCACAAAATCCTGCCATAGTTTCTGGCTGGCAAGGAAATAGATATGTTTTCCAAAACTTCCTTTTGATTTTAATTCAATATGAAATATCCTGTCAGGCAATGCTGAAATTCCTTTTATGGATACCACGTCCGAAAATGGATATTTAAATGTTTTGAAATAATTGCTGAGGTAAATTGATTTATTGTCCATGTCTACTCTGTAGAATCGCCAGAGAAGGAAATATATAAATGCAAAACCACTTCCGAGAATAAACAATAATGAACCCCAGATGATCGGGTTAGAAAAGATCTCAGCTCTACCACTTACAGCAATACTAAGCAGGACGACAAGAGACAACACTGTGACAAGCCAGACAGTAGGTAAAACGATGCGGAGTACGATCGTAAGGGATGATGATACTCTATCCATCGATATCAAGGTCTTCTTTTAATTGTTTTTCAGCTCTTTCTTTGTCGACACGTCGGGTCACGATAATGCTGACCTCATACAATGCATACAATGGTACACCCACCATCGTCATTGTAAATATATCTGTAGTAGGAGTGATCACTGCAGCCACGATCGTGATGATCACAATCGCATGGCGTCGATATTGTGACAGCATGTTGGATGAAACAATTCCAATTTTAGCCAGGAAATAAATGACAACCGGTAATTCAAATATTAATCCCATAGGTAGAGTAAACATAGTCATGTTATCCACAAACGAGTCAAGCGTAGTTGTATTGATTACATCAGGACTCACGCTATAGCTCGCAAGAAAAGTTACTGCGATAGGAGAGATAAGGAAGTAACCGAATGCCACACCAAAGAGAAAAAGAAAGCTGCATATGAAGACCATGCCTCTGGCGGCTTTAATTTCTTTCTTGTACAATCCCGGTTTTATAAATTTCCAGAATTCATAAAAGATATAAGGAAACGATACGATGAACCCAAGCCACAGCGATACTTTGATGTGCGTCATAAACTGCTCCTGGATATCCCTGGTGATGATATTCAACTTTGCCGGAAGAAAACAAAAATTAGGGCCAAAGCCACAGAAGAACCTATATGTCGGGAAGTCAGGATTTAAGGGTCCAAGGATCACATACTGAAAGACAAAGGTCTTGGCCGAAAAAATCCCAATAGAAATGATCACGACACTCAAAGCAGAACGGAAAAGATGCCATCGCAACACTTCGATATGCTCGAAGAAAGTCATTTCATTTGGATTCTTTAGGGGCTCAGCCATTTCCTATTGTTTCGGAGATTGAGGGATCAGGGCACGAATATCGTGAAGACTTGACAGTTTACAGTTAATAGAAAGCTAACAGATAAAACATATGCGGTTCAGGAACAACTGAAATGCTATTCTGTTGTCCATATCCGTGTTTACTCCTTATTTTGCCGGCAGGAAGGGGAAAGGAAGACGTTACCTGGTTTTCCTGCGCCATTTTCCTGTATTTTATCGTCCAAAGCTTTCAAATGAAATATTTGTCCAATACCCTGAGTTTTAAAGGCATGAAGATCATTTTTTTACTTCTTTTCATTGGTATTTGTAGCGGATCGATACTAAGCCAGCCGATTGATGGACTCATAGCGTATTATTCCTTCAATGGCTGCGATGCTAAAGAAGATACAGGAATCGGTGCTGATGGAATTATCACGGGGAATGCAAGCTGCGGATGCGGTGTTGCATCAAACGGACTCAGGTTTGACGGCACGACATCAGTACAGATTCTGAGTAATTTGGATCTTCTATTCGGGGGTGATTTTACGATTAGTTTTTTTGTTCTTCCTGAGCCCCAATCCAACAAGACAATGGATATCTTATCCAAAAGTGAGGCATGTGGAATTGATAGTACTGTAGAACTTCGATATAATCCTGTCAACAGGGAGATGAGTCTGACCTTATCTGAGCATGCTGACAATTTTGTCCGGAGCTCATTTATACTCCCATCAAACCGATGCTATCATCATATCGTTTTTGTAAGAAATAACAGGGATCATTTTTTCTATTACGATGGCGTACTGAAATCAACAGCGGGTAGCGTGGCATTTGTTAAAATAATAAATAATGGTATTCTGACTGTCGGCGGAGGTCCCTGCCAGGCTAATGGTGAAGTTCCATTCAGTGGAGTCATAGATGAATTAAGAATGTATAATCGTGCACTTACGTCGTTTGAAGTAAAGGATTTATATAGTCCGATTGATCGCATCACCTCACCCGATACAGTCCTGTTCACCGGGACATCTATGCAGGTGAGACTTCCGGTGACTTGTGCGCCTTCTATACAATGGACTCCAGCCACAGGTGTAAGTAACACTGCTATCGCACAGCCTGTTTTGAGCCCTTTAGCCAGCATTACCTATTTTGTAAATATGGATTATGGATTTTGTTCCTCATCAGATTCAATTCATATTACAGTAGCAGATTCAGCAGATCTTGATTGTACTAAAGTGTTTTTCCCTACAGGATTTACGCCCAATGGAGATAACATCAATGATGACTGGGGCATGAGTAATATTGTTTTCCTTGGCGAGTTTGAATCATTAAAAGTCTATGATCGATGGGGTGGGGAAGTCTTCGAATCTACTGATCAGTCTACCCGATGGGATGGTTCAATAAAAGGAAAAGATCTGATGCCAGGTCAATATGTCTACCAATTCATTTACACCTGCGGCGGACAACAAAAAAGGAAAACAGGAAGCATTGCCATGATTAGGTGATTAACGAATAACGAATAACGGACCACGGACCACGGACAAACGAGTCACGTCTCACAACCTTTTTGATTTTTGATTCTCGATCACTCGATCACTCGATCACTTGATCACTTGATCACTTGATAATCGTGACATCTCCTCTATAAATCAACTTCGTATTATTGTCAATAAATTCTATCTCTGCTACATAGACGTATACTCCTGGGCTAAGTGGTTGTCCATCAAAAGTTCCATCCCATTTTCCTGAGCCATTCGGACTAGGCAACATTTTATCTTCCGTATGAACAAGATTCCCCCATCGGTCGTAGATATGCAGATAATTGATGGATACGACCCCGGGACCGGTAAAGATTCTGAAATCTTCGTTTCGCCCATCACTATTAGGACTGAATACATTTGGAATAAATACATCCCTGTTATAATCCACCCCGACCGTAATGCTTGCTGAACCCTGGCAACCATTGACATCTGTAACTGTCCAGGTATAAAGTGTGGGCAATACATTAAAAACAAATGTTCCATCGCACGAAGGACAGCTCACAGGTTCTGTTGATGACCAGACTGTCATCGAAATCGGATTGTCACTCTGATCAACATGTCCCACTATAAATAAACTATCGCCAATATTAACAATCGGATTGTCCGGGCCTATTGAAACAAGAATAGGATTTGGTTCAATGATTGTATATATAGAGTCTTCTGAACAACCGCGGTCATCGAATACACTTATGACATAAATTCCGGATGGAATCATGACAGGGTCCCCAATGTTTAACAGTTGCCCACCATTGATATTAAAACTATAATTACCACTGCCACCGGTTACCTGATTTATCTGAAGTATAGTTTCATCGCCAAAACACGCCGGTGGAACAACCGGAGGCCATGTGGTCATGATAGGTGGAGGAGAAGTTAATGTGTAAGATGTGGTGTCGGTACATCCTTTAGGATCTGTCACTGTGATTAAATATTTTCCTGCAGTAAGATTGACAGCCTGGTAAATATTTGAAACATCTGGATTCCATAAAAATGTATATCCTCCATTATTTCCACCTGATACATCAAGTGTGATGATGCCATCACTACTACTGCCACATGATAAATTAAGTGTGCCTGATATATCTATCTGTGCAATCAATGTATCCGGTTGATCGACAACAAAGCTATCCACCTGAATACAGTTATACATATCCGTAACTGTAACAATGTAGTTCCCTGCACTGAGATCAGTAGCTACAGGCATCATCGATCCCCCTTCCCAATCATACATATAAACTGGTGTCCCGCCTGTTGCCGTTACTTCAAGACTTCCATCATCACCACCATAACAAGTGACAGGAGTAGCAAGGGCTAAGTTAATGTCAATCGGAGGAGGGGACAAAATTTCAATAGTGTCGGTGTAAAAACAAACGCCATCCTGTGATACTGTAAATCCTGTAGGACCCTGGCATAAATTCTGCACCTGGAAGAAAAAATTTGTATCCGCATGCGCAGTGCTTGTAGTCCAGTAAAGGAAATAATTCATGCTGATATCTCCGTCTTCAGGAGTGATCATGACGGCACCATCGCATGTCGAGGGACATGAAGTACTGTCAGGAACACCAAAGGTGAGGTGAAGCGCAGGTGGAGCTATAATTTCAAAACTATCTACAGCTGTTGAATCTAATGCATCAGTTACTGTCACATAATATTTGCCCGGACTTAACCCTGCATAGATACCGGTGGTCGTGGTATCAGGAACAGACCAGATCCAGGTGACTGGTGCAACTGCATTTGTTGTATCAACGATGACAGTACCTGTGTACGGTCCACCGACAGCTTCATCATTGCACAACGGTTGAATGATGGTGACATCTAAGTGCAGTTTTTTAACACAATCCACAATGACAGTGTCGAAAAGAAGGCAGAATATAGGATTGCCGAGAAGAATATGAACACCTAAAGTATCGGTTTGTGTGATCGGAATAGTTTGAGATGTTGACATGTTATCCCATAATATTGAACCGGGTGGCGTGCCTCCTTTGTACAATACGGTTACAGTTCCTCCATCACAGGGAGTCCCATCAATCTGAAATGTAATGTCTGCTTCTTCAGTATCTTTCCAGTCATGTATTGAAAATGGAAGATGAGCTAAGCATCCTTTGCTGTCAGTTACGGTAAGAATATAATTTCCAGAATTGAGTTTTTCCAGTGTATCTCCGTCCTGAACACCACTACCTGCATTCAAGATGTACGGGCCCATCCCATTTGTAATTTGAAACCATGCTGCACCGGATCCTGAATTAACAAGACAATTATCAAGTTTGGTTCCCATAAGCGTAACCGTCATCGGTAACGGTTCACTAATGGTAAATGGAATTGAATCAGACTTACATGCGCCTTCTTCAACGATGATCATGTATATGCCAGGAGACAAAGGACTATAATTAAAAATCCCTGCAATATTCATTGCACTTGTTTGCTGCATGCCATTATGGTAAATTGTATATGAATAAAGGAGACCCGGTACACCATTCGTTAATCCACTTATAGATACTTTTCCATCATTAGTCCCCGCACACGGAGCATCTGTTGGTGTCACATTGGCAGTGATAATATTTTGAGCACCAATTGTAAAACAAATAACTGTATCACATTGGGAAACCTCATCCTGTACAGTAATGCAATAAACTCCGGGATTGAGCAAACCAATTGTGGCTGTCCGACCTGAAATGACGAAACCGGGTTTGATTGTAATTGTATAATTAGTGTCAATATCCGGGGTGCCTCCTGAAATAGTAAAATCAATAAAACCATTCTTAGATCCGTTGCAAGTCGCATCCTGAAGATTATTGATAGCAAATACGAAAGGCTTATCGAGTAGCTGAACAGTGACTTCTACTTTGCAGCCATTATCATCCTTGACAAGTATAGTGTACATGCCATCAGGCAAACTTGTAACCAATGAGGAGTCTCCAAGATGACGTATAAATCCTGAACCTGCGCGATTGGGATCTGAAAGACTTTTCCAGATATAACTGTATGGTTCAGATCCGCCTAATGGTTTAATCCACATTGTACCATTTTTGAATTTATAGCAGGTTGGATCTTTTAATCTTGTAAAAACACTTAGGCCAAGAGTATCAACATCAGTGTTATACGATACCATATTGCCACCAGCGTCTGTGATCGTGATATCATAATTTCCTGCAGGTACATTTATTCCGGTATTGATCCCTTCAGTAGCCACCACCACCGGGCCACCAGTTGTACCTGAAGTTGTTTCAACCCAGGTGATATTGAATGGAGCAGTCCCACCATAAACAGTGACATCAATTGTACCATCATCGCCAACCACCGCAGGCCCGCAGCTTGTCACGAAACCAACCAGTGTCACCGCATTGCTTACGGTCATATTGCATCCGATGGAATCAGAGGGTACGACACCATTGATATCAGCTACTTCAAAATCGAAAAATGGACTGATGCCTATATTACTTGTAGACCCGGGTGTTCCGATGATTCTGAAACAAACTTCAAAGATCGTCGCGCCATCAGGAAGAGATTCTCCAGTGAAAGGATTAAAATTTAAAGGAATGAATTTTAAAGCATTAGGACCCGAAAGATTAAAGTCGCCATTTAAATTAATCTGGGCAATCCCGGGATTTTTAATTTCAATGTAATCAAGTACATCGCTATTCCAGAAAATTTCAAATTGAGCTATTACGATCTGATTGAAATTAGTTACGGTCACCGGTATACAAATGGTATCTCCAGGTTGCCCGTCAATGCAGTTAAATGCTAATATGACCGGAGGCACATTGCCAACAGGCAGGGAGGTCGCAAGCGAATATGAGGACGTAGGTCCGGCGAAAATATATTGTGCAGAAAAACTCAGGTAAATGGCTAAAAACCACATCCATCTTCTCATATTCCAAATAGTCTGATTTTCCATTCAACAAGATAGTATAAAATCTTTTTATAATATGTAAGGCGCAAAAATAGGCTTTCATATTGTGATTCAGGTCGGGGTTTTCATTTATTTTCTGAGGGAAAATATCACCCGATAAGATGCCATTTAGAGCGCCAACGCTGCTTTTTGGGTGATGACATATCTCAACGATAACTAATATCTGTAAAGTATAGTACTCAATACTTTAAGATTAAAGAATAGCCCGTTTCATATGAATGGTCAACTCAATTTGCCACCCACGATCACTTTATCGATCCAGGAGTGGCCATAAGAATAAGGAAGGAAATCAATGCTTGAGGTTGGTATAGTAATTATTAAATTAGCTGATTTAGAGTTGGTTATACTTCCATAATTAAAGCTAAGCTCGATGGCTGCAGCCCCGTTGATTGTTGCGGCATTAATGGCTTCTTCGGGAGTCATCTTCATTTTGATACAAGCCAGGGAGAGGATGAAAGCCATGTTTCCGCTTGGAGAAGTCCCCGGGTTAAAATCGCTGGCCAATGAGACACATAGGCCACTTTCGATCATTTTCCTGGCCGAATTGCTGCGTCAACGAGTGGAGCAGACTGCGCCAGTGGGTCTCGGACGAACGCGTGCAGT